>JAPHTE010000251.1 GCA_026196445.1 Lysobacterales bacterium | reverse complement strand
CATGATGAATACCACGTCCAGCATGGGCGTGATATTGATTTCAGATTCTTCTTCGGCCTGGGCCTGATTAAAAAATTGCTTCATACAAATTCTCCAGCGACGCTAGATCACCTGTTACCTACGACAAGGTGATCGGCGAGCAGTTCGCGTTCTCGTGCTGCTTTACGTTGTAGATAAGTTGCCATTGCGACCCCGGAAAGGGCGGCAACCATCCCGGCCATTGTCGGGATGGTTGCCTTTGACACACCGGAGGCCATGGAACGGGGGTTGCCCGACCCGGAAATGGCCATTACCTCGAAAACTTCGACCATGCCGGTCACCGTGCCCAGAAGACCAAGCAACGGGCACAGTGCGACACAAGTCTGTATCAAGGCGATATTTCGTTCCGCTTTGGCGGAAACCTGCGAGATCAAACGATTCCGGATCTGGTGTGCGCTCCACGACTTATGGTCAGCGCGTGCTTCCCACAGTTGTTGGGCGTTCAGTGCCAGGCGCTTATGGCCTGTCCGGAGGTAGATCAGCCTTTCAACGATCAGAATCCACATGAACAAGATCAGGAAACCAATTACGTAAAGCACGTTTCCACCCAACTCCAGGAAATCCCGGATGGTTTCTAACGCAGGCAGATAGTAATAAATCAGATCCATGAGTTGTCTACCCTATACGGTTGACCATTAACCTTCGGCGCGCTCTGCGAGCATACCGGCAGCCTCTTCCTGCAGGATCTGGGTCAGTCGCCTGGCCCGGCTGGAAACCAGCGTGTGCAGGAATACCGTCGGAATGGCGACGCACAGACCCAGAACCGTTGTGACCAGCGCGGTTGAAATACCGCCGGCCATCAGTTTTGGATCACCAGCACCATACAGAGTGATGGCCTGGAAGGTCACGATCATACCGGTTACCGTGCCCAGCAGACCAAGCAACGGTGCGACAACGGAAATGATCTTCAACAACGGCAACATGCTGTTGAGCTTCGGCGTCTCCCTGAGGATGGCTTCGCCAAGCCGCAGTTCGACCGTTTCAATATCGCTGCCCTCGGTTTCCTTGGCAACCATCAGCACACGGCCTAGCGGGTTACTGTCCTTGGGCTGATCAAAATGTTTCATCTGGCGATTGACCTTGGCGCCGATAGCTGACAGGGCCAGTACGCGCCAGATGGCAATCAGCACACCGATGATACCGATTACGATAATGACGTAACCAACGGTTTTACCTTGTGCGATACGTTCGGTCAGGCTGGGTGACTGCACCAACAGGCCGAGCAATTGGCCACGGGTCGGGTCGAGACCAATCGGGTGCAGACCGGATGTTGCGCTGGCCAGTGGCTCGATACGGTTGGTATAACGGCTTTGCGGCTGGCGTTGCAATTCAACCAGACGGCCGGTTTCGGGCACGTACTCCAGGTATTTTTCACCGGAGACGACGTTGAAAGTGCCGATACGCGTCACTTCCTGCTGTTGTTCAACACCGCTGGTGTTGACAACGTTGGTCATGAAGGTCGTGACCTTGCCACTCTCGGTCATTTCACGCTGTAATTCGAACCACAGGCGTTCAATTTCTTCCATCGTGGCCAAGCGGTTCGAGGAACCCATCTTCTTGGCTAACGCGAGCAGGAAGTCATTACGTTCCGTGAACTGTACATTGGTAATCGAGTTCTCGAAGTTACCGCGCGCATCACCTGCTGCTTGCTGCAGAACACCAAAAAGTTCCTTCAAACCGCCGAGGCGTTCCTGGAAGGCTTTTTCGAGGTTGATGATACGTACATCATTGTCCTCGAACTGCTTCTCGAGGCGGGCGGACAAGTCTTCCTGGCGTTTCTGCTCTGCCTTCTCGGCATTCAGGCGACGGGTTTGCTCGGACCGGTTGGCGCGGAACTCGTCTAACCTGGCCTGGTTCTCAGCAGCATCGGATACACGGCCAGTCTTGACCTGCGCCAGGAGTTCATCCAACGAAACCGCGGTGGCTGCCTGGGCTGATACGGTGCAGGCCAGCAACAGGCCGCTGGCGAGGCCGATTTTCTTGATTAAGCTCATCATTGTACTGCCCTCGTCGGAGCTGGGACCGGCACGACAAGCAAGTCAGGTGCGACCTGCTTACGCGCGATTTTCAGACCGTCTGCGACCTGCGCCTGGTAAGTTGCAGGCGGAAGTTCAACGAAAGCTCCTGCTTCCGCGTCCCATGCGCCCGTGGTGGCTCCGCCGACCGTCTGGTACAGCAGGGCAACACGGCCGATACGCAGGAAGTCCACCTCGATCTGATTACCGTTGATCTCCGTCGAGCCCTTGTAGGCCTCGATGGTACGACCATAATCATTCTCGATCTGATAACCCTCGATGACGTGGCGGAACTTCTCAGCCGCGGTCACGTCAGAACGTTCCAGCGTTTCACGCAAGCGCGCGATACGTTCGGTACGTTCCTTCATCAGGAAAGGTGTATCGAGTGAGATAAAATCTTCCAGGGCGTCAACCATGCGGGTCATCAGGGGGACAATCTGGCGTTCAATGAGTGCAACGTTGCTGATGGATTCCGACAAAGCATTCATTTCTGCTTCCTGGTTCCGGATCTGCGTTTGCAACAGTGCATTGTAGACCTTGAGTCCATCCACGACCTTGGTTACGGCACGGTAGTCGTTAACGATTTTTTCGGTCTGATCTGCAACCGAATCAACCTGTTTCTGCGCGGTCGCGTTGGCGTCCGCACGGCTCTCGCCTTCCTGCATGACCTCATTGATGCCCGCTGCAAAAACCTGTGTGGACAGGCCTGCAACTGCATAAATGAAGACAGAGGAGATTAGGCAGGTAATCTTTCTATTGTTTAACATGCTTCGTCTCAATGGCTTAGAAAAAAGTGTTGGTCAAAAAATAATCACTCGGGGTCGAATATAGTACCAGACGGCACACTCTATATATAGTGCGAACTTCCGTCAATTAATAAGTTGATCGTTTAAACCCCTCGAAATGTCTGGTTCGTATCCGCGTCAGAGAGAGTGGCTTGAAAATCAGACAGATAGTGCCGTTAGATCTGGTTGGAAAAAGACCTGCCCGATTGATGTGTAACTTCGCACGCCAGGAGAAATTTATTTTTGTCTGGCGGTAGTGCTATTGCTGGCCTGACGGGAGCTGGTGATACTGCTGTTTCCAGTTATCAATGTACCCATGAAAATTCTTCTTTTCGTGTTGTTCCTATAACCCGTAGGCCCAGATCAACACACTACTCAGGATGACCCAGGTAATCAATGCCAGTGGCACGCCAACGCGTACAAAATCACTGAATTTATAACCTCCAGAGTTCATGATCAATATATTGGTCTGGTAGGCCATCGGCGTGGCAAAGCTGAGGTTGGCACCGAACAGCACGGCCAGCACAAAGGGTTCCAGGGGTAACCCGAGACGTTGCGCGATCCCGATCGCAATTGGTGTGCCGATGACCGCCGCGGCGTTATTGGAAACCACGTTGGTCAAAAACCCCATCATCAGCATCAGGCCCATCAGGACAACCGCCGGCGGTGCGCCAAAGGTGATGTACACGAACAGGTTGGCCAGGTAATCCGCCCCGCCTGTTTTCAGCAGGGCCGCGCCCATGGCCAGCGAGGAGACGATGATCAGGATGACCTGCGTGCTCAGCGCGTTCATGGCGTCCTTCCAGTTCAGGCAACCGGTCAGGATCAGGACCAAACAGCCCAACAGGGCACTGATCTCGATGGGCATTAACCGCATGGCGGCCAGCGCGACCACGCCAACGATGACCGCCAGAGCAATAGGCGCCTTGCGTGGCATCGGCAGGTTGATACTGCCGTCAAGAAT
>JAPHTE010000312.1 GCA_026196445.1 Lysobacterales bacterium | reverse complement strand
GTCCATAACAATCGGCTCAAAGCCTTTCTTTTGTAAGTTCTCGACCATGTTGCTGCCCATAAGACCAAGGCCGATGAAACCGATGACGGGTTTTGTCATGTCTGACTCCTAAAAATGATTCGTTTGTGTAAAAAAAATTTGCTTGTTTTCAACTCAGTGCTTGGGTTTCACCCGCTCTACTCTTGGAATAAGAATCCAGATGGACGCCATCGCAAGTATGGCCAGGGAAGCACCGATGACAAAGGCAGACGAATAGTTACCGTCAGCGGTCAACCACGGCACCAGTGACGTCAGGCCGACAGCGCCGAGTTTGGCCGCCATACCTGACATACCGGCCAGTGTGCCAACCGTTTTGCCACTGAATAAATCAGCCGGTAATGTCTGGACATTACCAATGGCAGTCTGAAAACCAAACAGGATCACGGCCATGATCAGTACCGCTACCACGGGTGCGCCCGGATTCGCCATCGCCAACAGGGCAGGCAACATGATCAGGCAACCCAAGGTAATGGTGAACTTACGGGTCTTGTTGACGTTCCAGCCAGCCTTCATACGATTCTGCGCCAGGATGCCGCCAAACCATGCACCGAGCATTGCGCCCACATATGGCACCCAGCCGTATATGCCGATAGATTTCACATCCATTCCATACACTTCATTCAGGTAAATCGGTATCCAGAAAACGAACAGCCACCAGATCGGGTCGATGGCCGCAGAGGCAATGATGACCCCCCAGCTTTGCTTGTGCGAAAGTATTCCGGCCGTTGTTGGAACGTACTCATCTTCTTCAGTATCTCCCTCGTGTTCAGTATTTTTCTGACCCGTCAGAATATACTCACGCTCTTCATCTGTGAGCCAGGGGTGAGACTTCGGCGGCGCCTTGACCAACACCAGCCAGGGGATGAGCCACAACAGGCCGATCAAACCCACCAGGATAAAGACCATTTTCCAGCCGAAGAAAATAGTCATGAACGCGATCATGGGAATCGAGATGATGCCACCGATGGCCGCGCCAGAGTTGAAGATGCCCTGCGCCAGGGCTCGCTCCTTGGTTGGGAACCACTCCGCGTTACTCTTGGCAGCGCCCGGCCAGTTACCGGCCTCAGCCACACCCAATACAGAACGAACAATGCTAAAGCTGATAACGCCTTGCGCAACTGCGTGCAGGGCTGTTGCAATGGACCAGACGCCAATGGACAGGACGAAACCCAAACGCGTACCAATCCAGTCAAATATCTTGCCGAATATGGCCTGGCCAAACGCATAGGAAAACACGAATATGATCGAGATATTTGCGTAGATTTGCTTACGCTCAAAAGCAGACTCGTCAGGGAACAGGTCCTTGACGATTTCCGGCCACAGCACGCTAAGCGATTGGCGATCGATATAGTTAATAACCGTGGCAAGCGCGATCAATACAATCACCCACCAACGCAAATTTTTAAGTTTCATTATTTTTATCCCTCTGGATAATCAACAGATCGCCAATCATTGGTTCAGGCGTTACACGTTGTGTCGGTTACCTGCAATATGCGCTAACGCTGGACCCGACCGGAAGCGTCGCCACCCATCAGCTTTTCAACCTCAGCCACGCTTACCCGGTTGAAATCACCGAGAATGGAGTGTTTCAGGCAACTGCCCGCCACGGCAAACTCGAGTGCGTTCTGCCGGTCCTCGTAACTGTTCAGGCCGTAAATCAGCGCCGAGGCAAAGCTGTCGCCGCCACCGACCCGGTCGATAATGTCGGTAATTTCGTATTTCCGTGACAGGTAGAAGCCACTCTTGTCGCGCAGGCAGGCCGACCAGCCATTGGTATCCGCGCTGCGCGATTCACGCAGGGTAATCGCGATCACCGACATATTCGGGAACACTCCCAGGACTTTCTCACTCAGGGCTTCATATTTGCGGGTATCCAGTTCACCGCTTTCCACCTGTACATCCGCAGTAATGCCCAGCGACTTCTGGCAGTCCTCTTCGTTGGCGATACCCACATCGACGTACCTGACCAGTTCGGTCATGACCTCGGGTGCGGTCTTGCCGTATTTCCATAGCTTGCCACGGAAATTGAAATCGCAGGACACCGTCACGCCATGGGTCCTGGCCGCCTTGACCGCCTCGAGGCTGAGGTCGGCAGCGGACTGGCTCAGCGCCGGCGTGATACCCGTGATATGGAACCATTCCACGCCCTTGAAAATACCGTCCCAGTCAAAATCACCCGGGCCGCATTCACAAATCGAGGACGCCGCGCGGTCATAGACCACCTTGGAAGGACGCTGGTTGGCGCCGGCCTCGATAAAATAGATACCCACACGGTCGCCCGAACGGCGGATCTGTGTTGTATCGACTGCAAAACTGCGCAGTTCACGGATCGCTGCTTCACCAATGTCGTTGTCAGGCAATGCCGTAACAAATCCAGCATCGAGTCCGTAGTTGGACAGCGCCACGGCCACGTTGGCCTCACCACCGCCAAAGGTGGCCTCGAAAGTGGGTGACTGGAAAAAGCGCTCGTGGCCCGGTGTTTTGAGCCGCAACATGATTTCGCCAAATGTGATGAACTCAGACACGATTTACCTTCCTTATATTTCCTTGCTCAATTATTGCTACTGCCATCAGGAGAAGAACAGGCCGCCGTTGATGTCCAGGTTGACGCCGGTCAGGAAACTGGATTCATCAGACGCCAGGTAGGCGACCGCATCAGCCACTTCTGCCGCCACGCCTTCACGTCTCAAGGGTGTTCCGGCAGCGACATTGGCGCGTACCTGGTCCTTGGTGAAAGTATCGTGGAAGGTCGTGGCGATCATGCCCGGACACAGGGCGTTCACACGGATGCCCTGTGGGCCCAGTTCCCTGGCCAGACCGCGAGTCATGGTCATGATGGCGCCCTTGGACGATGCGTAGACCCACGCGCCCGGGCCACCGCCGTCACGGGCGGCCTGGGATGCGAAATTGACGATCGAAGCACCGTCACCCATCAGGGGTACAAAAGCCTTGGTCACCATAAAGGTGCTTGTGTAATTCAGTTTCGTGACGAATTCGAAAAACTCGAGGTCCACTTCCTCCAGTGTCTTGCGTGCCACCAGCCCACCGACCACGTTTACCAGGATATTGATCTTGTCACCATACGCCTTGACGGCCTCGGCAACCAGGGTGTCGACGTCTTCCTGCCTGGTCATATCACCGCCAACCGCAATGGCCTCACCACCGGTCGCATGTATGGCCTTAACGGTATCTGCGGCCTGCTCTTCGCTCTCGTAATAGTTGAGAACGGTCCTGGCGCCTTCGGCCGCCAACTTAACCGATACCGCTCTGCCGATATCACGGGCGCCCCCCGTGACGACAGCCACTTTACCTTTGAATCTCATGATCTATCCTGTTCTCTACCCAAACATTTACACATAGCTGTTTTACGGGGACAGGCTCAACGCGGTCCCTGGTATCCACGACTATTTGTTCTCCGTAAGAAAGTCTTCCCGCATGGGGCTGAAAATGTCGAGCAATACGCCAGCTTCACGGCACACCGCGCCGTGTTCGACACCGGACGGAATGTAAGCGCAGTCACCCTGCTTCAACGTCATTGTTTCATCACCGATCGTAAACTCGAAAGCACCGCTTTCCACGTAGGCAAGCTGCGCGTGTGGATGGGCATGGGTATAACCGACGGAACCCTCGTCGAATGACGCCCTGGCCAGCATCAGGGAATCTTCGTAACCGAGTATCTGGCGCTTAATCCCTCCACCGACATCTTCAACTGTTTCTTCTTCGCCAAACAGGAATTGCTTGCTCTGGTGTTTCATGTCGTATCGCTCACTTTATTCATTCCTCGAACAGATGGTAATAACCCACCCACCGGTAATTCTTCCCATCACCTTCAATCGCGTGCGCATTTGTCGGGTCGGCATCGTGCGACAAGGCAACGCTTGTTTTGACGCCGGCGCTGGTGATGTGGACCAGGTCCAGGCCATCCGCTGCGTGCGCGCTGAAATCCTTGATGAGGCTGGCGCTGGCGACCGTGAATTCCCTGGAGCCGTTGTACTCGCCATGCGGCTCGAGCAGCGACACGAAAGTGTAATCGGACGCGTCTTTGACCCGCAGGATCAATCCCTGCTCACGGCGCAGGTTGAAATCGGGGTCATTGGCCCCGGTTTCCACGAATAACGCCTCCATCGGCGCTCGCGCGAGAACCGTGTAGCTGTAAAAACGGCTGGCGTTGATCCAGGTCACCCTCAGTGTTTCACCGGCAGCGACCTTCGCCGTGGCCCGCAGCCACAGGTGCTGGTAACCGTGGTCACCGCCAAGCGCCCGCATTGTTTTCGTGGCGGCCTCGAGTAGGTGGCTCACGTAAGTCAGCTGGCCCTTGAAGTACAGTGGCAGGTCATACTGGTGCGGGTCTTCCGCTGTCACCTTGAGCACATCCAACACCACCGGCTTCGCGAATTGCTCACCCTTCAACAACGCCATCGAACGCGTGAAGGAAACTCCCTCGTAGGCGCCCGGCATGCGTGCGGCGGTGATGTCCAGATTATCGCCGCGATCGAAAACCAGCGGCTCGGTCGGTATTTCCTCTCCCTTGCGCCAGTCGCCGCCAAAATGGCTGGTTTGATCGACGACCAGCGTATTGTGCGCGATGCTCTGCTTGGCCCAGGTCTTGTTCTCGGCAAGGTAACGGCCGCCGTCTTTTTCGACCACGTTTAAAAATCTCGCGGCGCCGTAATCCGGTATCACCTCGCGGCCGTTGTCGTAAAACAGCCACGCCAGGCGGTCGAAATGCCCGTGGCCGAGACCCTGTCCGGTGGCTTTGAAAACCAGCGCCTGGTGGCCGGGCTCACTGGAGGTTCGCAGGATGGCGAGTGCACCCCGATCCCCGTCCGGGCCGTCGCGCAACTGCATGGACCTGAATTCAAACGGCTCGGCCCTGCCAGCCTCCAACGCTTGTGCGAGGCGGAAACCGTCACCGGTCAGTACCACCCTGCCCTGGTAGTCCGCGATCGGCAGCAACCCTGTATCCCCTGTTAGCGCAAAAGCGATCGATACGCCGTAACACAGTTCGATGGTGTCCAGGCCCTTGTCCTTTATCGCGTCGTTAACCGGAAAAAAATATCCGCCATAACTCAGCTGGATCGCGGTATCCACCGCCTTCAACAGTATCCCGTCACGGTGCTCGAAGATTTTACGCTCTGGTTCGTTGCGCTCTATAACCTTGGCGAACAGCATGAATGGCATCAATGCGTAGCGCTGGTAATATGGACCTTCGCTGTAATAACCGTCAGGCGAGAACAACTCGTCCATTTGGCGGACAAAACCGGCGCTACCGTCCTTCTTCAAGCCATACAGGGCCTTCTCGACCCATTCCGGTTCGTCAAGCACGTAGCCGGTCATGCCGACAGCCGCCACCGCCCAGGTACCGTGATTGTGAATGCGGTCGAAGGTCTGGGGCGCCTGGTCCGACAGAAACGACACCATCGGGCGAAACAGCTCGTTCTCGATGTGGTCCCTTTCAGCGTCACTCAGCGTGGCGTAGACAGCATCATAGCCCTGGATACTGGTAACCAGCCAAACCGCCTCGTTGAGGGACTGCCAGAACAGCTTGCCCGGTGCCTGGTTTTTCTTCTCCGGGTGCTCTGGCAACGCCGGGTACATGTCGGCATAAGCTGTGAGCATATCCCGCACAAGTTTTGCATGGGCTTCCTCCCCGGTCAGTTGGTAGAGGATGCCGGCGTTGAGGATCAACACCGAGTTGCGCTTGTGCTGCTCGTGTGTATAACCGCCGCCGGCGTCTTTTGGAAACGGAATGTCGGGTAGCGCCTGCAGGAACGGTTCGACAGATTTCTTCGCGTTTTCGACAGCACGGCTAAACTCGCCAGGCAAGGCCGGCGAGGCCTTGATCAGGGCAACATCGTCAGCAGACATCAGCAGGCGCGGGCGTTCGGTGCCCGCCAGCGCCGGCACGGCCAGCAGTAACAACAAAAACAGCGCGACGCGGCGCAATGTCATTGGTTCACCGTGTTGTCGCGCAGTATCGCCTGGCCATTAAGGATTTCGGGCGCGGGCGTATTTTTGAATGAATTACCAATGATCGTGGTGACCGGGTCACCAACGGTCAGCATCGCACGCACAGGTTTGCTGTCAACGAACTCGTTATTGAAAATATCCGCCAACTGGACACCCAACATATAAACAGACGCGCCGGTTTTGTTGCGCTTGTTGTTTCCGACTGAATTCAGCTCGTTGTTACTGATGTTGACATGCGGTCCGAAAGTACTCTCATCCGTGCCACCACGATAAGCAGACAACAGAGTCTTACCAATGTCAGTGAACGTTGATCCGGTAATGTCAACGTACTCGACGTTATACAAACCGAGGTCATCCGTTTCCTTGTCCAGTTGTAGCACCGCGCCGGTGACATCCGAGAAAACGGAATCCCGGATAGAGATGTGGTCGGCAAAAGTGCTCTTTGCTACTGTCAGGAAATTGAACGAATGATTAACGTCCAGGTCCCTGACCACGCAATCATCGAGCAGCAGGTCATAGGAACCGAGCATCGAGTAACGGCTGGTGCGCACCACGGCGTTGCCCGCTGTATCCGGCGCGCTGCTGCCGTCCATCACCAGGCCCTGCAGTTTCAAGGCTCCTCCCTGCTCTATTTCGAACAGCGCGGTGCGTTCAAACTCAATAGTGGGCCGTGTCTCACTGCTTGAGCGGATGGTCAACGGCTTGTTGACATGGATCAGTTTCTCGACCTGGTAATGCCCCGGCGCCAGTTCGATGACGTCACCGGCCTGCGCCGCTGCAACGGCTTTTACCAGGGCTTCACCGTCGGCGCCGATCACGTGGGTCGAACCACTATCGAAACGGGCTTTGCCATCCGGTTTCGGATACCAGGCAACGCCGGTCTCATCCCTGCTCAGCACTTTCAGGTCATGGCTCGCCCCAATGCCGTCCAGGTCTTCATTGACGGGCGCCATCAAGCCATTGGGTAGTTGCTTCAACCTGACTTTCCGGCTCGTAAAACCACGTTCGATCTTGAAGTCTGCAACCTCGTTCAGAACATTGTTTTCAAAATCGATGCCTGATATATCGTCATGTACGGTAAAGATGTCCTTACCGTCCCTGTTGTAGATCAGGTTATTTGCAAAACGGGTGGTCTTCGGCACCGCGCTGCGTTCATCATCACTGCCTGCCGCGAGTTCGATATGCGCAACGTCTATGAGCGTGTTGTTCTCAATGACGGAGTCCTCGACCTGGTGGTAGCGGTTGATCGGTGAATCCGGCACACCGTTCATGACCGTCAGCGGGCTGCCAAAACGCGTGCCCGTCAGGCTCTGAAGATAATTGTTACGGATGACCTGGCGCTTGTTGATCAGGCGGATGCCGCCCGTATGGTCTGCACCGTTGCCAAAAAACACGTTGTTCTCGACCAGGTTGCCGTTACCGTGACGCAGGGTCAGCGTGCCGCGGGATTCAAAAAACACGTTACCGCGGAACACGTTACCGCCCGACTTGTTGGAGATGATCTCCACCTCGCCGTCGCAGCGTTCGAAGTAATTGTTCTCGACGGTCGTGAAAGAATCGGTCAGGGAGTAGTGGCTGGTGCCGATACGCATCGTTTCGCCGCCGTTGGAGCCCAGGATCGGGCGGTGGCCAAAATAGTTATGGTCGATGCGATGGTAATTCTGCTGGCTGGTCTCAGTGTCTAAGCGCACGGCCAGGGTCACGCCGTTGTTACTCTTGCCGGCCAGGTGGTTGTGGTCGAAGCGGTTGTGCTTGCCGTAGATCGAAACCCAGTAGTCGGTCTCGGTGCGTTCGGGGTTGTTGAAACTATCGATGACGACCTCAGTGACCCGGGAATGGTTGGCCAGGTGTTCCTTGTTGCTGCGGAACGAGATGACCTCGCTGGTCGGTGTGAAACCATTTTTGAAAACCAAGCCTGATACGACCAGGTACTCACCGGCCAGCTTGAGGTTGGATTGGCCGGTAATAATGACCTCGCCCTTTTCCTCGGCCGTCAGGGTAATGGGAGCGTCTTCTGTGCCGTTGCCCGTAAAGACGATTTCGAAGTCTTTCCAGATGCCATTGGCCAGCTGAATGACGTCGCCCGGCTGCGCATCTTTAACGGCTTCCTGGTATTCCGATTGGTCAGAGACAACAACGCCTGCCAAAACGGCAGGCGTTGTCGCTATCGCAATCAGAACCAGGAATGCGCGTCGGATCGTGGTTTTTTGAATCCAGCGCATTTGGTTCAGTCTATCTCAACGCCATCAGTCCCAATTGGCCGTGATACCCAGCTCGTACCTGGTACCACTGCTGTTCCATAGGGTCGGCGCATTGTCGCGCACGCCACGCGAGGCCCACTGCGCTTCGTCGGTCAGGTTCTGCGCGGTGAAGCGTAACTTCCATACGCTGTCGATGCGGTAGCTGGCCGAGAAGTCCACGTAAGAGGCATCGCCAAACCAGCGGTGGACAGTGGCTCCGCCGTCGTTGGGCTGGAAGTACTCGGAACGGTGCTTCCAGTACACGCTCAGGTTCAAATCACCAATATCCCAGAATAGCTGCACGCTGGCGGTATCGTCGGACTGGCCGTAAATCGAGGCCGGCACCAGTTCGGCCAGGCCGGGTATGACCGTGCCATCATCCAGTATCTGGTCGCCATAGATCGGATCCTGCGTCTCGAAGTCGGTGTCGGTGTGGTTCCAGCTAACCTTGAAGCCCAAGCCGTCAAACGGCTTCGGCAGGTTCGTGAACACGTGGGACGCCGTCAACTCGAGGCCCCACAGGCCCGAGGTGTCGCCCGTCAACACGGGCTTCCGGACATCGACCGTCAGGTCTACGCCATCGATCGTAAGGCGTTCCGACTGGACCTGGTTCATCACCTCGGCCTCGAAGTACTTGTAATAAAGCGCGGCGCTGATGGCGGTGTCGTCGGACAGGTACCACTCGAAGGAGACATCCCCGTTCCAGGACAGGAACGGCTTGATATACGGGTTGCCGCCGGAGGCCGAACCCAGCTCATTCTGCAGCGCCTCTTCCCGCGTCTCGTAATCAAAGTCGTCGTCGATGCTGCCGAAGTCCCTGCCGGCGCCCATGAACTCAGGGTTGAAGCGCGACATGGCCCGGTAGGCTGCGGCGCGGATCATGAAGGTGTCGCTCATCTCGAAGTTGATGTTGGCGCTGGGCAGCCATACATCTTCCGTGTGCTTGTGACGGATAGAATCCAGTGAACCCGTCTCGTCGACCCGCCACAGGCCGGTATCCGCGTCCTGCTCGGTGGTATAGCCCGAACGCAGCCCCTTCGACTCCACCTCGGTGCTCACAAAACGCACACCGAAGTTACCCCAAACCGGCACGGAGAATTTCTCGGTCATGAAGTTGGCCATGACGTAGGCGGCCGTAGTGTTTTCCGTCACGTTGATGTCGTTCTCGTTCAGGGTCCTGTCCGGGGCCGTAAGGGAATTCTCACCGTTGGTGATGATCCTCGTCGCGCACAGCGTGTCGAAGGCCGCAAAGGAGCCGCCAATGCCCTCACCGGGGGCATTGTTGAAGAACTTGCTGTTCGGGAACGGGTCAAAGCCGCATTCGTCTACTACCTGCTTGAATATCTCTTCACGGGTCACCGAGCCTTCGGGGTAGTAGTCATCGAGGATATCATCGACATCCTTGCGGTTGTCGTCCTCGTTGTTGGTGATGCGCTGGTAGGTGCCCTCGCGCACGCCAAACTTGACGCTTTCGAGGAAACCGCTGTTATCCGGCGTCCAGGTGAAATCCAGGGTCAGGCCATCGGACTTGGTTTCACGGTCGGTGTCGCGTCTGCGTATCTCGAAATCATCTTTTAACCTGCTGTCACCACAGCCGTCGCCATTGGTATCTCTACCCCCAAATGAGCACAGGTCGTTTATGTCGAAATCCGTTTGCAGCGTCCGGCCACCGGGTGATTTGGCTATATCCTGATAGAAAGTGATGGTCGGTAAACCGTTTACGAGCTCATAGTCATACATCACGTAATCGGACTGCGTACGCACGTAACGACGCACGCGGTGACGTTCGTGGTTGTTGGACGAGACATCAACACGGGCTTCCCAGTTGTCATTGAACTTGTAGCCCCAGTTCAGGCCGACGCCTTCCAGCGTCTCGTCGCGGCGATACAACTCACCGTCGCTTTTCATACGGCTGGTGCCGCTGTAGCTCAGCAAGCCGTAGTCCGGTGTATGCACCACGTCGCGCATCTCACGGCGCGAATCGGCAATCATGAAATCGTGCCGGTCGTCCTCGTAGAACTTGTCCGACCAGAACCAGTCAAAGGTCAGGTCCGCCTTGTCCGAGCGCCATTCCAGGGAGCCCATCAGCGCGTCACGCACCTCGACCTCGGCATTGTTCAGGCGCCAGTACATGCTGGAGGTCGTGAAGTACAAAGTATCCCTCGGTCCGAATTCGGCCTGGTCCTGAGGAGTGAACGTCCCGCTTCTATCGCACCGTTCGCTCTTGACTGTATTCTGGTTTACCCAGTCGCTGCTGGTGTCACACATATAGAAGCTGGAACTGGTCGCCCAGGTCTCTTCCGGGTTGCCGGAATCCCAGCGCGAGTAGCCGATGGAAAAACCGAGCTCGTTGCCGCTGGCCAGTTCCCACTGGTCAACGTAGCTGAGCGAGCCGCGGTAGCCCCAGGCATCGGCATTATCCGCCCGGCCGCCGTACTCGTTGTACTTGGCACGCAGGTTCATGTTGATGGATTGCTTGCCGTACTCCAGTGCACGCATGGTGCCGATGTCGATCGTGCCGGCAATGCCGCCTTCGATCAGGTCGGCCTGCTGGGTCTTGTAGATCGTGATCGACTTGGTCAATTCAGACGGGAACACCTGGTAGTTCATGTCGCGGCTGGCCGCGGCCGTCGTGCCAACGCGCCCGTTGAAAGTCTGCAACGACAGGAACGGGCCGAGGCCACGGATCGAGATACCCGATACGCTGCCCTTGAAGCGGTGTCCGGTGGCGCCGGTGATCTGCTCGATGGCTTCACCCACCGACAGGCTGGGGATGTCGCCGATGTCGCCGATACTCAGCGCGTCGACGATACCGGTGGCTTCACGCTTGATGTCGATTGAATTTTGTAGAGCACGGCGGGTGCCACTGACGATCACTTCTTCCAGGACTGCTTCCTGGTTGTCAACCTGATCATCAGCGCCCTGGTCCTGCGCCAGGACTGGCATGCTCGTCAGCATGAAGCCCATTGCGAGAACCGTGCAAACACCCGTTGTTCGTACGTTTTTGTGTGGAATATCTAACCTGTTTGAAAATTTCATTTATCTCACCCTCGGGGTAGGCTATTTGTTAGCAACGTGAGTATAACCAAATCTTAACTTTCTGGTCAACCAATCATGGTGACCAATATCTCTGCAAATTGGTCATATGTGTTGTTACCAATCTTCCCAGATAATAGCCGTTGGCAATTCTGTAAAGATACGTAAACACCTTTGATTCATTATTTTTAGTGGTTGTAAAGTTTTATGACCAATTTTAAAATCATATGCTAGTATAATATGGTTGGATAATGCTTAATTTAAGCCTGTCCGTAGAAAATGGTTTAAATTCAATGGGTACATGAAGATGTCGAATGGAAGACGCCTTTACCAAAAAGTCATGAAAGATATGTTGGGCCTGATCGAATCAGGAGAGTACCCCGCGGGTGGCAGGCTGCCGCCGGAGCGGGAACTGGCTGAACGATTTAACGTCAGCCGCCCAACCATCCGCGAAGCCATCATTGCCCTGGAGACACTCGGGCGCGTAACAGTAAAAACGGGGTCCGGCGTTTATGTGCAACAACACCATACCCTGCTCGACCATGTGTACCAGTCCGTTACTGCGTTCGAATTGACCGAGGCCCGCGCCCTGATCGAAGGCGAGGCCGCCGCGTTAGCCGCAAAAATGATCACGGACGAACAACTCGAAAAACTGGAGGCCTCGCTTAAAAGCATGGCCGAGGAAAACGAATGCGGTGATTTGGCCGCCGGTGACGCGGACCGGGAATTCCACCACTTGATCGCCGAAGCCACACAGAACAAGATGCTGATCCTGTTAACTGACCAGATGTGGCAGGTGCGGAACAACGCACCTCAGGTTTTCCAGGCTTACAAGTCGATTTGCGAACAGGATGGTGAGAAGCGCGTGGAAGAGCACAGGATTATTTTCAACGCATTGGTCAAGCGCGACGCAGAGGCGGCGCGCGCAGCGATGCACGAGCACTTTGCGCGGATACTGAACAAGCTGATCACCACGAGCGAAGCCCAGAAGTTTGAGGAAGTTCGCAAGCAGTCCGAGGAAGTTCGCAAACGATTTAGCATGGGCCACCTGGCCAATGGTCTGTAGGGGGTCCGTTCCTCATTTTCAACATGGGTTAAGTAACCACCTTCCATTACAGGTACCAGGACATTGAAGCGCACTATTTCCAGAATTAATTGCTGTTGCAGCATTTTATTAACCGCCCTTATTGCATTGCCGGTCTATACCGGTTCCTTCGCCCAGGCAGATACTATCCGCCTCGCCGAAAACGGACTTTCTCCCGACCTGCCACCAGGCCGGAACTTCGAACTGATCGACTGGTACCTCAACACACCGGAAGATGGCGGTGATGGACGCTGCAAACGGGTATCCGAACGTGAACTGGCGGCCGGCTACCAGGACGAGTATTTTTATACCGCCGATGATGGTGGCATGGTGTTCCGGGTGACCGTCGGGGGCAGTAAGACCTCCCAGAACACCCGCTACACGCGCACCGAGCTGCGCGAGATGCTGCGCCGCGGGGACACCAGCATCAGCACCACGGGCAAGGGCGGCGATTTTCGCAACAACTGGGTATTCTCCTCGGCCCCGGCCATGGCCCAGGAACGCGCCGGGGCTGTGGACGGCACACTGAGGGCCACGCTTGCGGTCAACCACGTTACGACCACGGGCGCGGCCAACGAGATCGGGCTCGTCGTCATCGGGCAGATACACGCCAGTAGCGATGAGCCGATCCGGCTGCACTACCGGAAACTGCCCGGAAACGAACGAGGTTCGATTTTCGCAGCCCACGAAATCTCGGGAGGAGATGACCAGTGGCATGAGATTCTCGGCAGTATGTCCGACACTGCCATGGATCCGGTTGACGGTATCGCCCTGGATGAGAAATTTTCCTATGAAATCATCGCCCGGGGCAATGAACTCACAGTGACGATAAGCCAGCGGGGCGTGGTTCTTGGGCGCACCACCATCGACATGACCGACAGCGGTTACGACGTCGCGGACGATTACATGTACTTCAAAGCCGGCGCCTATACCCAGAACCACACCGGTGACCCGGAGGATTACGACCAGGTTACGTTCTACGCGCTGGAAAACAGCCACCAAAATTCCGATCCCTGATTCCAATCCGGACTGGCGCCCGCTCCCGCAGCCAAAACGATCGCTGCAGGATTTCATGACACGATCGGGTTGGCCTGATTTCGTCATGGACTTTGGTGTTGTGGACTC
>JAPHTE010000214.1 GCA_026196445.1 Lysobacterales bacterium | reverse complement strand
TACCAGTCCCGTTCGTCCTGCAGGCGCTCGAGCGTGCCGTCGTCCACGAGGTCCTTGGCAACCAGCGGGCTCAGGCGTTCGATCTCGCGCGTCAACCGGGTGATGTTGTAATTGATGTCAACGAGGTTGCGTTTATGCCCGAGACGGTTCTGTTCGAGTGACAGCTCGGTATTGCGCAGGTTGTTGAGTTGCTCGGAGACCTCGGCCTCACGGGCGATCACGTCCAGTTGCAGTTGTGTGTTGGAGAGATCGACGATCAGGTCACCGGCCTTTACCTGGGCACCATCCTCGACGTAGATGGCCTCCACCCGTCCGCCTTCGATGGCGTCAAGGAAGACCGTCTTGAGCGGTGCGACCTGGCCACGCACCGGGATGTAATCATCAAATTCGCCAATGCTGACGGTTGAAATGACAATTCTGTCGTTTTGAACCTTCAGCGCACGTCCTGCATCCGGTTTGAACCACAGGAAAAGCACGAGCGCAAGTAAGGCGACCGTACCCCAGGTTATTGGTTTGCGGTAGCGTTGCCAGGTGGATTTCTCAATGACACGATCCATCCCGGATTGATCCCTGCTATGGGATTTGTTTCCATCTTGATTATTCATGGTGGATAGCCTCGATTGGGCTCGAACGCGCCACGTCCCAGGCCTGGGAACTGACGGTGATGGCAACCACGGCAGAAGACAGCAAGCCGGACAGGAGACAGAATACAAAAATCCAGAAACCTTCAATCCGGAATGGGTATTGCGCCAGCCAGTCACTCATCAATAGATACGCTACCGGCCAGGCAATCAGGTTGGCGACGAGCACCAGCCAGGAAAACTGGCTGAACAACAAGGTCAGGATGTCCCTGATCCTGGCGCCGAGAATTTTACGGATTCCGATCTCGCGCCTGCGGCACTCGGTGACGAAGGCGGCCAGGCCATACAAACCCAGGCAGCCGACGACCATCGTCAGCACGGCAAAGCTGAGAAAGATATTGGCCTGGTTCGTCTCGGACTGGAATTCCTCGGCCAGTACCTGGTCGACGTAGAAATATTCAAACGGCTCACCCGGCATCATCTGCGACCAGGTGGTTTGAATATTAGCCAGAACAGCTGTTCCTGCGCCCGTGTAACGAACCAACAGGAAGAAGTAGTCGTCGTCAAAGTTATATATTTCCTGTCGCACGGGTCGTTTAACCGAGTGCAGCTTGGTATTGCCGATGACACCGACTATGGTGTGGTGGGCTTTTCCAGTAGCCCCGTTCTCAAGACCGAATCGTGTCTCGACCACCCTTCCAATCGCCTGTTCGGCTGTACCCAGGCCCAAGGCGCTTACCGCACGCTCGTTAATCACGATATTGTGTTGCAGGATGCTTTCGCCGGTATACCCGTCGATATCCGGTGTCCTGTCCAGTGCCACGTCGGTGCGGAAAAAGCGCCCTGCCAGCAATGGTATGTCGAGTGCTTCGAGGTAGTTGGGGTCAACCCGGGTGGAACCGATCGAGTAGCTGTCTGCTTCGTCTCCACCGGGAAACCACAGTCGCGTGTTATTTTCGTAATAGTTAGTTGGAGATTCATAGCTTAAAGCGGCGGCTTTAACATTGGGAAGGTTTGCGACCAGCTCCCTGAATGTTCCCCGCTTGTCACGCATACCTGTATTGCCCATGCCCTGGATCACCACTAACTGCTCGGGTTCGAAACCGCGGTCCAGCCAGCGGAAGTAGGTCAGTTGCGCATACACCACGGTGGTGGCGACGATCAGGGCCACGGTCACCGCGGTCTGGAACACGACCAGCGCGTTACGGATCTTGATCGTGCCCGGGTTTGTGTTCGGCCCGCTGGCCCGCAGGCTGTTGGCCGGCTTGCCAGATGACAGGATCAAGGCCGGATAAAACCCACTGAGCCCGCCGACCACTACCAGCACCACCACCAGGCTTACGAGGATCAACGGATCTCCAAGCGTCAGGTCAAGGGAGAGGTTGAGCCACTGGTTGAAAAACGGTAGCGCCAGTTCACCGGCCAATAGCGTCAACAACAGAGCGAGACCTACAATCAGGGTGGATTCACCAAGCTGTTGGAAAACCAGTTGGGTGCGCGTGGCGCCCATGACCTTGCGGATGGAAATTTCCTTGGCGCGCTGACCGGCGCGGGCCGTGGAAAGGTTGATGTAATTAATCGTCGCGACGATCACGATCAGCAGTGCAATGATGGCGAAAGAGTAGACGATCTGGATGTCTCCATCCGGGCGCATACTGCCGGCTGCGTCCGAATACAAATGGATATCGGGTACCGAAAGCACTGGAAACTTATTCCGGTCCGAGGCCTTGCCGGTGGATACTTCCAGGTGGGCGTCGGTGAAGGCATCCATCTGATCGATGACGGGCTCGATGTTTGCGCCTTCGCGCAGCTTGATATAGGTGTGGTTGCTGGCTGAATTCCAGGTGCCGAACATCCACGAACCGTCATTGTCGACATAGTCACTTTCATCAAGCTTGATCAGGGCGTCGATATCCAGGTGCGTGTTCAGCGGCAGATCACTCATCACCGCCAGCACGCGGTAATCGCGCTTCAGATACCTGTTGTCAAGCGTAAGGGTCTGGCCGATGGGGTCCGTTTCACCAAAATATTTGCGTGCCAGGGTTTCGCTCAAAACGATGGAGGCATTGTCGTTGAGGGCGGCGCGTGCATCACCTTTGATGATCTCAAAATCAAAAATATCAAAGATTTCTGGGTCGGCAAAGGTAACCGTATCGGTCCAGGAGTCTGCACCCCGGTAAACCACTGGCCTGCGTATGAACAAACGTGCCCCGGTCTCGATTTCGTTGGGAAAGTACGCCTGCAGCGCGGCCTTCAGCGGTCCTGGTGAGTTGACGATCCTGATGTCTTCACGACCTTCCATGACCCAGTGAGTCTGGACCCGGTAGAGGCGCTCTGAATCCTGCCAGAACTTGTCATAGCTGACCTCGTGGCGGATAAACAGCACGATCAGCAGGGCTGCAGTCAGACCGATCACGAGACCGGAAATATTGAGCACGGAGTCGAGCTTGAACCGGAGGAGGTTGCGGTATGCAGTAATCAGGTAGTTTTTAAACATGCTTTGTTTCCGCTCTTGATCTTCGACTTGGCCCAGTCATGTGATTTGACGCGCTTAAACAAGGGGCTGTTACATGAATGGTCTCCATGGTAATAGAAGCAAAAACAATGCCATATAAACACACAGACAAATAAGTAATATAAACAATAAGATAAATGTATATATGACACAGATAATAAATAGAACTGTACGTATTCGTTCATATTGATGTACGATATCGTACACTTTTACGATTACCATTAAGCCAGGCAGCGATGACGTAGAGGAGCCCGAACCGTGGCGGAAAAGACCAACGTCCTGATCATCGATGACGACGAAGATATCCTGTCGGCCTGCAAGGTGCTGTTGAAAAGACAATTCGACAAGGTGGTCACTTGCCAGGATCCGCGTGAAATACCCGGTCTGATGGCGGAACAGGAGTTCCAGGCCATCATGCTGGACATGAACTTCAGCCCGGGCGCGAGTTCCGGTGACGAGGGCCTGCACTGGCTGGGTAGAATCCTTGATATCGATCGAGACGCCGTAGTGGTCATGGTCACGGCGTTCAGTTCTGTCGGCGCGGCTGTCGAAGCCATGAAGCTGGGTGCCCACGACTTCATCGAAAAACCCTGGAACAACGAACGTCTGACCACCACCCTGGCGGCGGCGGTGCGTCTGCGCCGCAGCCGCGACGAAACCCGGCGCTTCAAGCAGCACAACCGGATACTCACGGAAGACCTGTCCCGGCGGCATCATCCGATCATTGGCCAGTCGGAGGCTATCCAGCAGGTGCTGTCCCTGATCCGAAAAGCGGCGCCAACCGACGCCAACGTGCTGATCCTCGGTGAAAACGGCACAGGCAAGGAGTTGGTCGCGCACGAGGTGCACGCCCTGTCCGGGCGTTCCGGGCAGCCGTTCATCACCGTCGATCTGGGCACGGTACCCTCGACACTGCTGGATTCGGAGCTCTTCGGCCACAAGAAAGGCGCTTTCACGGATGCCCGCGAAGACCGCATGGGGCGTTTCAAGGCGGCCGACAAGGGGACTTTCTTCCTGGATGAAATCGGCAACCTGCCGCTGAGCCTGCAACCCAAATTACTGCATGTGCTGGAAACCAGGGCGGTCACGCCATTGGGCAGCGTGCGTCCGGAACAGATTGACATCCGCCTGGTCAGCGCGACCAACGTCACCCGCGACGAGCTCAGGAACCCCGAGATTTTCCGCCAGGATTTGCTCTATCGCCTAAACACGGTGGAAATATACGTGCCGGCTTTGCGTGAACGCGTGGATGATATCCCGCTGCTGGCCAACGCCTTCGTGCGCGAGTATGCGCGCAAGTACAACCGGCCTATCGACGCCATCAGCAACCGGGCCATGCGGGCACTGATGGACTACACGTGGCCGGGTAATGTCAGGGAGCTGAGGTATTGCATAGAACGGGCCATCATCCTGGCCGAAGGACACGAGCTCGACCAGCATGACTTTGCCTCGCTGCTGGAGGTCGCGCAACCCACGACGCCGCAGGAGATACCCGCAGGGCAGACGCTGGATGACCTTGAACGGCTGTCGGTCGAACGCGCGCTGAAAAACAACCGTGGTAATATTTCCCGCACCGCGAAGGAACTGGGCCTGACCCGCGCCAGCCTGTACCGGCGTATCGAGAAATTCGGCTTGTAACGGCACGCAGCAATATGAAACTCAAGCAATTCAACGTGCAACTGGCCCTCAGGCTCGGTGTGTTGTTCGTGCTGTTGCTATTGCTGGCATTTGCCATTGCCGCTGG
>JAPHTE010000338.1 GCA_026196445.1 Lysobacterales bacterium | reverse complement strand
TATACGAGGAACCCATACTGGTCTCCGGTACGGATGGCGTCGGTACCAAGTTGCTGCTGGCTCGACAACTGCAGCGCCACGACACGATCGGCATCGACCTGGTGGCCATGTGTGTCAACGATATCCTGACCTGTGGCGCAGAACCCCTGTTTTTCCTCGATTACTACGCCACCGGCAAGCTTGAACTCGACAACGCCCAGGACGTCATCGAAGGCATCGCCGATGGGTGCCGCCAATCCGGCTGTGCGCTGATTGGCGGTGAAACAGCTGAGATGCCCGGTATGTATGGTGCCGGTGAGTACGACCTGGCCGGTTTTGCCGTGGGCGTGGTCGAACGGTCAAAACTGATCGACGGTAGCCACATCGAGGCCGGGCACGTGGTGCTGGGCCTGGCATCATCCGGGCCTCACTCCAATGGCTATTCGCTGATCCGCAAGGTGCTGGAAAAGAGTCCGGATGAGCCCTCCACGCCACTGGGTGATACGACCCTGGGTGAGGCACTGCTGGCGCCAACCCGTATTTACGTCAAGACCCTGTTGCCGCTGATCGCAGAACTTCCGGTTCTCGGGCTGGCGCACATCACCGGCGGCGGAATATCCGAAAACATTATCCGCATCGTACCTGATGGCCTGGGGTTGGAAATCGACTTGTCGTCCTGGCAATTACCCGGGGTTTTTGCATGGCTGCGGGACGCAGGGGGCATTGACGAGTCGGAGATGCTGCGCACCTTCAACTGCGGTATCGGCATGGCCATCCTGGCCACGGAAGATACGGCCACCGAGATCTGCCATGTGCTGGCGAAAGCGGATGAACCCGTGTACCGGATTGGCCGGGTCGTAGAGGCGCCAGGTAACAGCGAGCGCGTGACATACACCCGGACATGAAACAGGCGGATTTAAGGGCTGCGGTACTGATTTCCGGCACCGGCAGCAACCTCAAGGCCCTGATCACCGCGGTCCAGGAAGAAGGCCTGGCCCTGAACATCGTGCGGGTGGTTTCCAACCGGGCCGAGGCGCCGGGTATCGGGCACGCCAGGCAAGCCGGAATACCGGTCAGCGTCATCAGCCACGCCGATTTCCCTGACCGGCAAACGCACGATGCGGCCGTGATGGCTGCGTTGCAACCGGACCGCGTGGAATTGATCGTGCTCGCGGGTTACATGCGTATCCTGGGTGAGGAATTCACACGCCGGTATTCCGGCCGTATGATCAATCTGCACCCTGCCCTGCTGCCGCTGTACAAGGGCCTGGACACCTACAACCGGGCATTACAGGCCGGGGACAAGGAAACCGGCGCCAGCATCCACATCGTCACCGCCGGCCTCGACTCCGGGCCGGTCATCTCGCAGGTGCGGATCCCCATCATGCCAGGCGACGACGCGCAATCCCTGGCGGCCCGCCTGGGGCCACTGGAGCACAAGCTCGTGGTCGCCACGGTCGAACTATTCTGCCAGCGCAAAGTCCATTACGAACAAGGCAGGGTATTCCACCAGGGCCGCCCATTAAAGGAACCATTGCTTCTCAAGCACGATGGAACATTTCACTAGACTCGTTGTTTTCCTCGTATTTCTCCTGATTTCCGCAGCAATACCGGTCACGGTAGCGGCTGCTGGGCCCATTGCCGCACCACGGGAATACAGCGCTGTTTACGAAGTGCAACGCAAAGGCGAACGCGTCGCCAACGTCACCCTGGAATTGTCCCGCCAGGATGACACCTGGAGCTATCGTGGGTTCACCCACGACATGCGCGGGTTGGGCAAATTGTTGCATGCCAGGGGCGAACAGGTCGTTACCGGCACCTTTCAGGATGGTATTTTCCAGCCGGATGAATTCAGGTTTTCATTCAGTGTCGTGGGTTTCAAGAGCAGGTGGGGCGCCAATTTCGATTGGCCGGCTGGTACCGTGACAGTCGGCAAGAAATCCCGTATGACCACCCTGCCCCTGGCCGGCGGTGCGATGGATCCGATGTCCCTGTTCCTGAATACCGGTTCCTTGCTGTCCGAAGGTCAAACGCAAATGGCGATCAATGTTATTGATGAGGACGAAATTGAGAACCATTTGTACGAGGCGCAACCGGGCATATTACTGAACACGCCACTGGGTTGCCTGGAGACGACGCAGGTCAAACGTATACGAGAAAATTCCAAGCGCACGTCGCTGGCCTGGTACGCCCCGGATTTTGGTTACATTCCGGTCCAACTGCATCACTTCAGAAAGAATGATATAGGCATGCAGATGAAGATTATTTCCCTGTCAATCAATGGACAGCAGATTGCCTTATCAGATTCCTGCCCGGTTGATACCGGCACCAGCATTTCCGGTTGAGTCAGTAAAAAAAATCCGGGCTGAAAAAAACCCCCATCGCTGACGCTTTGGGGGTTCCTGTTTCGGGTTTAAAACCCCTTAAAGCGCTTTGTATACCTTGTCCAGCGTCTCACTGGCATCACCGAACAGCATGCGCGTGTTGTCGAGGAAGAACAACGGGTTCTGCACACCGGCGTAACCGGTGGCCATGCTGCGTTTCAGGACGATGGAAACCTTGCCCTTCCAGCATTCGAGCACTGGCATGCCGCCAATCGGGCCGTCAGGATCGGTCAACGCCGAGGGGTTCACGATATCATTAGCGCCGATGATGACTGAAACATCCACCTTCGGGAAATCGTCGTTGATCTCATCCATTTCGAAGACGATATCGTAAGGCACCTTGGCTTCGGCCAGCAGGACATTCATATGCCCCGGCATACGCCCGGCGACCGGGTGAATGCCGAAACGCACGTTGACGCCCTTGTCACGTAGTGCCTTGGTGATTTCGTGAACGATGTGCTGGGCCTGTGCCACTGCCATACCGTAACCCGGGATGATCATCACTTCTTTGGCGTTGGCCAGTAATGCTGCTGTTTCTTCGGCCTCGATAGGATCCACTTCACCCTGGTCTTCGCCACCACCTGCAGCGGGCGTTCCACCACCGGTGCCAAAACCACCGGCGATTACGGCCAGGAACCTGCGGTTCATCGCACGACACATGATGTAGCTGAGGATGGCGCCAGAAGAGCCAACCAATGCGCCGGTTACGATCAGCAGGTCGTTACCCAGCATGAAGCCGGTAGCAGAGGCTGCCCACCCGGAATAACTGTTGAGCATGGAGACCACGACCGGCATGTCGGCGCCACCGATGGCCATCACCATGTGGATACCGAACAGCAGTGAGACCACCGTCATGATGATCAGCGGCATGGTGCCGCTACCGGCAGCAGACTGCACGACGAATTCGTAACCGTAATAGATCACGACCAACAGCAGGACCAGGTTCAGCCAGTGGCGCGCCGGCAACATCAGCGGGTTACCGCTCATCCTGCCGGACAATTTGCCGAAGGCAATTACCGAACCGGAGAAGGTCACCGCACCGATCAGGATGCCGATGTAGGTCTCGATATCGTGAATGGTCAGCTCGACCCCCACGTAATGCGAAAGCCTGCCGGGATCCATGAAGTTGGCAAAACCAACTGCAACAGCCGCCAAACCAACCAGCGAGTGCAGGATGGCCACAAGTTCCGGCATCTGGGTCATCTTTACGCGTTTTGCAGCGATCAGACCGATGGTGCCGCCAAGCAGCAGTGCGATGATCAATTCGACATAGGCGCGTTCGACGATACCCAGGATGGTTGCAACCAGGGCAATCGCCATACCGATGATGCCGTACCAGTTACCCTTACGGGCGGTTTCCTGGTTTGACAATCCACCGAGCGCGAGGATGAAAAGGATGGTCGCAATGATGTACGACACAGTAATAATTCCAGTGTTCAACATGACGATCTCCTCACTTCCTGAACATTTCAAGCATGCGGCGTGTGACGGCAAAACCACCGAAAATATTGACGGAGGTAATCGCCACGGTCGCGACCGCGATCCACTTGATCAAGTCAGTTTCTGAACTGACCTGTATCAAGGCACCGATAACGATGATGCTCGAAATCGCGTTGGTCACACTCATCAACGGCGTATGCAATGCCGCGGTGACATTCCAGATCACCATGTAGCCAACAAAGCAAGCCAGCACGAAAACGGTGAAATGCGCCATGAAGGACGCGGGTGCAACTGCACCCAATCCCAGCAACGCCAGACCGGCAACGACCATGCCAATGATCGGGCCAGCAACGGATTTCTT
>JAPHTE010000261.1 GCA_026196445.1 Lysobacterales bacterium | reverse complement strand
TTGACGATACCGGCAGATTTGACCGCAAGGCATAACACGGAACGCACCGGGCAAATCGTTTCGCCACAGAAATTGCTGAACAGCGGTTTGAATATTGCCGACAAGAACGAGTTGGACTTCCCGTTCGATGTGCATGCCGATCGCGTGGTCGGTTGTGTGAACTGCCACTATTCCCTGAATAACCCGGTTTACTTCCAGCAACGTGGTGAAAGCAGGCCGGTACACCTCGAATTCGACCCGCGCCGCTTGAGCAACTCGGAATACCTGGTTCGCCCCTTGCACCAGTTTGCCAAGGGCAAATCAACGCTGGGGCTGGCGGCCGTGAATTCCGAAAACAGTTTGCGGCGCTGCGAATCCTGTCACGATGCCACCAATGTGCATGACTGGCTGCCCTTCAAACAACGGCATTTTACGTCTTTGGCCTGCGAGTCCTGCCACGTACCCAGGTTGTTCGGACCCGGCTTGCAAAGCATCGATTGGACCATGCTGAACCTGGATTCCCAGCCTATCCGGAAATACCGCAATGTCGAGGGCGACCCGGTCGCAGTCGATAGCCTGATCGATGGTTTTGAACCGGTGATCATGCCCAGGGCTGACGCCGACGGCAACTACCGGCTGGCGCCGTTCAATCTGGTCACGGCCTGGTACTGGACCGCCGGTGATCCGGCTGTACCGGTCACGCGGGCTCAGCTTGAGCAGGCATTATTCTCGGGTGACGGCTACCACCCCGATATCATTACCGCACTGGACGGTGATGGAGACGGCTGGCTGTCTGCCGCAGAATTACGTCTCGATGACGAAGCCCGCAGCGCTGCGGTAAAAGCACGTCTCGAGGCAACCGGGCTGACCAATTTGCAACTGCGTGGCGACATAACGCCGTTCTCGATCAGCCACAACGTCGTCAATGGCGAAACGGCAACCAGCGAGTGCTCGACCTGCCATGACCGCGATTCCATCCTGACAGCGCCACTCATGCTCTCCGGCTACACGCCGGAAGACGCCCAGATGGCGACAATTTCTTATGCAGGCGTCGGGTTTTCCGGCAGCGTACAAAATGGCCCAGCAGCGGGTGCGAGTTTTGCCCCCGATCCCCGCAGCACCGGTTTTTACATTATCGGGTTACACAGCGACCCCTGGGTAGACCGGCTCGGCTTGCTGATGTTCCTGGGTATCCTGCTGGGCGTGAGTGGTCACGCGGTAGCTCGTTATATTGCATTCCGCCGTCGTGGCCCGGTCGAGCGGCAGTATGAACGTGTCCACATGTATGATGCGTATGAGCGTCTTTGGCACTGGTTACAGGCCATAGCCATACTGACGCTGTTGTTTACGGGTTTGATCATCCATAAACCACACTTCTTTGGCATTTTCAGCTTCTCGTACGTGGTGCAGGTGCACAACGTGCTTGGATTCATACTGCTGATCAATGCCGCCCTGGCGCTGTTTTACAACCTCGCCAGCGGTGAAATTCGCCAGTACCTGCCCAAACCCAAGGGCTTTATCCACCGCTCGCTGATGCAGGCAATGTATTACAGCCAGGGTATTTTTGCCGGTGCCGCCCATCCGCTTGAAAAGTCCAAGCACAACAAGCTGAACCCGCTACAGCAGATCACCTACCTGGCGATCCTGAATATCCTGTTACCTGCGCAGGTCATTACCGGTGTGCTGATCTGGGGCTTGCAACGCTGGCCCCATATCGCGGCTGAACTGGGTGGATTGCCGGCGCTGGCATTGGTGCATACGCTGGTGGCCTGGCTATTTGCGGCCTTCATCGTCATGCACGTTTACCTGACCACCACCGGCCATTCGCCGACCGCGGGCATCAAGTCCATGATCGGTGGTTGGGATGCTGTTGAGAAACACACGGGCGACCCGGCAACGGGTCATCCAATAGGAGAGTCAAAATGAGTCGTCAAAATGGGGCCAAGCCCTACCTGAACCCCTACCTGTCAGGAACGATGCTGGGTATCGTTTTGTTCCTGGCATTTTTTATCACCGGCTCCGGTTTGGGCGCCTCCGGTGGCTTGAACCGCTTGCTGGTTTACGTCCAGAACGAGATCAATCCCGAGCACATTGACCAGGTGGCCTACCTGTTGAAAATGGCCGGTGGCAATGCCAATCCACTGGACAGCTGGATCGTGTTTTTGACCATCGGCACCATTGCGGGTGGATTCTTATCCGGTTTGCTCGGCAGGCGGATGAAGTTCGAAACCAACAAGGGTCCGCAGATCAGTACCGGCACGCGCTGGATACTGGCCTTCATTGGCGGCGGCCTGATGGGTTACGGTGCACGCCTGGCAAGGGGCTGCACGTCTGGACAAGCCCTGTCCGGTGGCGCTGTACTTTCGGTGGGTAGCTGGGCGTTCATGTTCGCGGTGTTTGCCGGGGCTTACGCGTTGGCATACTTCTTCCGTAAAACCTGGAATTAAGGAGGACTATTATGGCAACTTTTCCTCTTCCCCTCGCTGAACTGCTTGGCCATTGGGGTTCCTACGTTATTTACGTATTGGTCGGTATCGCCTTCGGTTTTACCCTTGAGAGCGCTGGTTTCGGTAACTCGAAATTACTGGCTGCGCAGTTCTACTTCAAGGACATGCGCGTATTCAAAGTTATGTTCACGGCGATCATCGTGGCCATGACACTGATATTCCTGTCCTCTGCTTTCGGGCTCCTGGACTACAACCTGATCTGGGTACCACCTACCTATTTGTGGCCCGGTATCGTGGGCGGCCTGATCATGGGCGTCGGTTTTATCATCGGTGGTTTCTGCCCCGGCACCTCGCTGGTCGGCATGGCCACGGGCAAGCTGGATGCGGTCATGTTCGTGGCGGGCGTGCTGTTCGGTATCTACCTGTTCGGTGAGACCGTCGGTAGCTTCGCGGTGTTCTTCGAGAGCTCCTACATGGGCCGTTTCACACTGCCCGAGTTGTTT
>JAPHTE010000472.1 GCA_026196445.1 Lysobacterales bacterium | reverse complement strand
CAACGCGCCCGTAGCTCAGCTGGATAGAGTACCCGGCTACGAACCGGGCGGTCGGGAGTTCGAATCTCTCCGGGCGCGCCAAATTTCAAGGCCATCCACTTTTGGGTGGCCTTTTGAATTTATTGGGTTTTTTGCTGCCCAAACGATGTAAATGGATTGACGCAAATTGGCTAAATCCGTAACATCGTCAGGTTAACCGGTTTCGGGGTGTAGCGCAGCCTGGTAGCGCAACTGCTTTGGGAGCAGTGGGTCGGGAGTTCGAATCTCTCCACCCCGACCAATTCAGCCCGCATATTGCACCAATATTCGGGATGATAATACCGGTCAAATGGGACTGTACGCCGGGCTGGACCGAAACCCATAATGCGTTTATGGGTTGAGGGAAGACCAAGTACAGACGCATTTGCACAAGTTAGGGTCCGGATATTGGTGCAGTATGCGGGCTAGAACGAAGCGCCCGTAGCTCAACCGGATAGAGCATCAGCCTTCTAAGCTGAGGGTTGCAGGTTCGAGTCCTGCCGGGCGCGCCATTTGGTATGCGCCATTTGGTATAGTAGCGGCAGGCAAGTGTTAGCAATGGTGGACGTAGCTCAGTTGGTAGAGCTCCGGATTGTGATTCCGGCGGTCGTGGGTTCGAGCCCCATCGTCCACCCCATTTTTGAAAGGGTCGTAAGACCCAAACAATCGAAGGGCCATTAGCTCAATTGGCAGAGCAGTAGACTCTTAATCTATTGGTTCTAGGTTCGAGTCCTAGATGGCCCACCAACTTACAAAGCCCGACAGGCTTCTTAGACGGATATCAGTTCGGAAAACGTTAAGCGAAAGTGGCGGAATTGGTAGACGCGCTGGATTTAGGTTCCAGTGGGGCAACCCGTGGGAGTTCGAGTCTCCCCTTTCGCACCATCACCCGCCACGCTCGGCAAGAAACACAACACCAAGAGGTTGACACCATTCATGCAAGTCTCAGTTGAAAGCAACAGCACGGTAGAAAAACGGCTGACCATTCAAATCCCTGCCGAGGAAGTAAATCAGAAGGTCGATGCGCGCTTGCGTGAACTCGGCAAGCAGGTGCGTTTGAAAGGTTTCCGCCCGGGCCGTATTCCGTTTTCCGTTATGAAGCAACGTTTCGGTGCGCAAGCCAAGGCTGAGGTCATCCAGCAGGCCACGCAGGATTCGGTACGGCAGGCCATCGAGCAGGAATCCCTGCGCGTTGTGGCGGCGCCGCGGCTGGATCAGGAGCCGGTGCTCGATGACACTGGCCTGCAGATCAATGCCATTATCGAAACTTACCCTGAACTGGAGACGATCCGTGTTGAAGATATCAGCATCGAGCGTCCGGACGCCAGTGTAACCGATGAAGACGTCACGACGATGATCGAGACCTTGCAGCGGCAGAAGATCAAGTGGGAAGACGTGGACCGTAAGCCCGGTGAGGGTGACCAGGCGCTGATCGAGTACACCGCGGAAACCGATCAGGGCAGGGTGCCGGAAGAGGGCGAGCAAAGGCTGGCCGTGATCGTCGGCCAATCCGGTTTCGACGCACTGGAGAAAGCAGTGCGCAAGATGTCCGCCGGTGACAAGAAGGACCTCAAGCTGGAATTCCCGGAGGATTATCGCGAGCCCGCGTTGGCCGGCAAGAAAGCCCAGGTGTCACTGACCCTGGACAAGGTGCAGGAGGGCATCCTGCCGGAGGTGGACGACGAATTCATCAAGTCGTTCGGCGTCGAGAGCGGTGAGCTCGAAGACCTGCGTACGGAAGTCCGCAATAACCTGGAACGTGAGCTCAGCCAGGCCATCACCACGCAGCTCAAGGCACACCTGGTGGAACGCCTACTGGATATGCACGAGGACCTGGAAGTGCCGGAGAGCATCGTAAACAGTGAAGCGCGCAGTATGCTGCAGCATATGTTGCGCGGCGCCGAGATCGAAATTACCAACGAAATGCTTAAACATTTCCGTGAACCGGCTCGCAAACGGGTGCGCAGTGCGATGTTGCTGGGCGAACTGGCCACGCAGAACGAAATTGCCATTGACGCGGTCAAAGTACGCGAGGCCATCGAGGAAATCGCCCAGACCTACGAAGAGCCACGCGAAGTCATCCAGATGTACTATGGTGACCAGCGCCTGTTACAGTCCGTGGAAAACTCGGTCCTCGAGAACCAGGTGGTTGACTGGGTGGTCAATAACGCTAAAGTGACAGACAAACCGATGAGCTTTGAAGAAGCTATTAACGCAGCAAAAGAGGCGGCAGGCCAGCAATAATGAATGACGAAACACGTGCTTTGAATCTCGTACCCATGGTCGTTGAGCAGACCTCCCGGGGTGAGCGGGCCTATGACATTTACTCGAGGCTACTCAAGGAACGTGTTATTTTCCTCGTTGGCCCGGTCGACGACCACACCGCAAATGTTATCGTCGCGCAGATGTTGTTCCTCGAGTCCGAGAACCCGGACAAGGACATCAACCTGTATATCAACAGCCCGGGTGGTTCGGTCAGTGCCGGTTTGGCGATTTACGATACCATGCAGTTCATCAAGCCGGACGTCAGCACCATGTGCGTCGGCCAGGCTGCCAGCATGGGGGCTTTGCTGCTTGCAGCAGGCGCCAAGGGCAAGCGTTTCTGCCTGCCACATTCCAGGGTGATGATTCACCAGCCTCTGGGTGGCTACCAGGGCCAGGCGACTGATATCGAAATTCACACCCGTGAAATCCTCAAAATTCGTTCCCAGCTCAATGACTTGCTGGCCTACCACACTGGCCAGGATGTCGATAAAATTGCACTGGATACCGAGCGCGACAATTTTATGGGTCCGGAAGAAGCAAAAGAATACGGTTTGATCGATGACCTGATCGATCGTAGAAAGGATGACTCCGAAGATAAAAAATAGTAGACTTTTCCGAAAGATGCTGGATAAAGTGAAATGAGCACTCAAGATAACACAGGCACGGACGGCAAGATCCTTTACTGCTCTTTCTGTGGTAAAAGCCAACACGAGGTCCGCAAACTGATTGCAGGGCCCAGCGTTTATATCTGTGACGAATGTGTCGAGTTATGTAACGACATCATCCGCGAGGAGCTTGAAGAAGCCGGCCCGGGTGAACGTGAACAGCTGCCCAAACCCAAGGATATACACGAATTTCTCGATGACTTTGTGATTGGCCAGCAACACGCCAAAAAGGTCTTGTCAGTTGCTGTTTACAACCACTACAAGCGTCTCGAGCCCCAGCGTTCCAAGGATGAAATCGAACTGGCCAAGAGCAATATCCTGCTGATCGGCCCGACCGGTTCCGGCAAGACCCTGCTGGCTGAAACCCTGGCCAGGATGCTGGATGTGCCGTTCACCATTGCTGACGCGACAACGTTAACCGAAGCCGGTTACGTTGGTGAGGACGTCGAAAACATCATCCAGAAGTTACTGCAGAAATGCGATTACGACGTGGACAAGGCACAGACCGGAATCGTTTACATCGACGAGATCGACAAGGTGTCACGCAAGGCCGAGAACCCTTCCATTACCCGCGACGTATCCGGTGAAGGCGTGCAACAGGCCCTGTTGAAACTGATCGAAGGCACCATCGCCTCGGTACCGCCCCAGGGTGGCCGCAAGCACCCGCAACAGGAGTTCCTGCAGGTCGATACCGGCCAGATCCTGTTTATCTGCGGTGGTGCGTTCTCCGGCCTGGAAAAGATCATCCAGTCCCGCTCCTCGGCTTCCGGCATTGGCTTCGGCGCCGAGGTCCGCAGTAAGAAAGACGAAGAAAACATCGGCAAACTGTTGCTCGACGTCGAGCCCGAGGACCTGGTCAAGTATGGCCTGATACCGGAGTTCGTCGGCCGTCTGCCGGTCGTGGCGACCCTGCAGGAACTGGGCGAGGTTGAGCTGGTGCGGATCCTGGTTGAACCCAGGAATGCCCTGGTCAAACAGTACCAGCAATTATTCTCAATGGAAGGCGCCGAACTGGATATCCGTGAAGAGGCCCTCAAGGCCATCGCCAAGCGGGCTATGGCGCGCAAGACCGGCGCTCGCGGTTTGCGTACGATCCTCGAGAGCACCCTGCTCAACAGTATGTACGATCTGCCTTCCCTGGAAAACGTTTCCAAGATCGTGGTGGATGAAAGCGTAATCGATGGCGAATCCGAACCGTTTATCGTGTATGAGAACATGCCGGCTTCGGTCGCTTCCGGCAAATAACTCTCTGCAGGGCCGATCCTGCGCATCCTGCGCCCGCGGCATACCGTTCATCCTGAACATAAGCGGCGTCT
>JAPHTE010000143.1 GCA_026196445.1 Lysobacterales bacterium | reverse complement strand
TTTCAAAACCGCCTGGCTGGTGAGCCCACGCGACTGTATGGCCGCTTTAACCAATTCGGGGAATGTGGCACCCTGCCCTTCGAGAGCCAGCAACCTTGGTTTGCCGCTCGCCGCGTCATAGAACCTCGCATCGTTCATCCACAGGTCGAAAACCTTGAACAGGGGCATGAACCCATCGAGGAAGCTGTCATCCTTGTGAATGGGGTTGCTCATGGCTATATAGGTTCTGATCTTCTTGATCGTGCGGGTATCCACGCCGGTCAACAGGGCAATGTCACCCAGCGCCACGTTCTTGCCCGGCGCCTCCGTCTTCAGGGTCGCCTCCGCTTCCTCAACAAAGATGATCTGGATCATTTCCTGGAGCTTTTTCAGTGACATCTTGCCGATCAGCATCCGGATCAGCTTTCTGAAGACTTTTTCGGCCGCGCGGGTCAGGATCGCGACGTCACGCAAGGGCGCTTCAGCGGGTGTGGTCATTACTCTCTCCCTGTTACTGTCAATATTCCCTGTTGCAATTCCCGCGGCCAGCGACGCGCCCGGTGTTGTACAGCCCGGGTCACACGGTGCTTGAACACGGGTACCGCGCACGAGACAAAGCGCGGCCCGTTTACACAAGACCGGCGCTTTGCCTCCCCCCCTCCAGGTATTACAGACCCCCTTCCAGGCATGGTAGAGTTCCCCCCTTTGCACACTACCTGCCGTCTGTTCTACCTGATGCTTCTAACCCCCTCGTCAGGATTTGCCATATACGTCATTTATTGCCGTTTATGTCATTTATAGACTATATTGTCATTTATTGCCTCTTTTGTCAAATATGTTTTTGTAAGAAAATATTTCGGCATGCTGTAAGCATTGCTCACAACCAACTTCTGCCAGGTGCATTTTTTAGATATCAGTATTGGAGGCAGCTAACCGGCCGGCGCAATATGCGGGCTAATCCGGGTTGCGGCCGGGTGGGGGGCGGATGGATTTGAACAGGCGTTTGAAGACCTGCAGAAAGACCCAAAGAAACGCAACCGGCAACAGGCCGGTTTGCAGGATAAATACCACGCTCAACTGGATCAGGTGCTCGGTGACGTCGCTGGCTCGTTCCCGCAAACGTTCGAACCGGCCGGAGACGTCCATGCTCTCCACGGTATTACTCCAGGCGCTGGAGATGGCATCCAGTACACCGTCACCGGCATTTTCCACGTCCCCGGCGCTGGCGTCCTTGCTCAGCCGTTCCAGGTCCTTGCCCGCCTCGGTAATGATTTCCGTACTCTGCGTGTATCGCGGTTCGAGAAACTGCTGGTACAGCAGGTCGTTGACGATCAACATCACCGGCACGGCAAACCGTATGAACAACAACAGCAGAAACACCCGTCTGAACAGAGCTATGTAGGTTCGCCTGCCCTGCCCCGGATACCAGAGCCTTATCACCAGCCAGGCCGCCAGTGCGACCACCAGGGCCTGGACCAGCCACCAGGCGCTGATATCCAGCAACACGTTCTGAATACCCAGCGAAATGGTCGCACCGAGCATGATCCAGGAAAAGCGTTCGACCAGGTCGTTGACGGGATCCAGTATCTCACCGGGTGTCAGGGTGACGCCTACACCGGCCGGCTGCAATGCAACCTCGGTACCCTGTACGACCGAGATAACCCCATTGATTGTGCGCGCCAGTGCGAATGTGATGAAGGCCCGCTGGAACAACGCTTCATAGTCGGTCACCGCGCGCTGGTCGACAAAAGGCGCAGTAGAAAGCGCAGCCAGCAATACCAGCAGCAGGCTCAACAACCATTTTTTGACGGGCTCGGATCTATGCATGCAACTAGTATAGTGTCACACGTGTATTGCCATCACCAGCACACCGCCAACCGTCAAAACGATGCCGGCCAGCTTTCGCCGCGTAATCTGCTCACCGAGCATCAGCCAGGCCAGCAGGATAATAAACACCACATTGGTCTCGTTGAGGATGGATGCAACCGAGGCATCGATCATCTTGTAACCGGCTAACCAGAATATCAGTGCGACGTAGGCGGCCAGCGCAGACGCGATAATGATCATCGGCCAGGGCTGGGGCTTTTGAAAATTGCGCTTGACGCTCTGCCATTGCCTTTGCGCAACGATGTAAAACAACATGCCGGCTACACCACCGGCGAGACGCAATTCCATCGTCCACAGCAAGGGCCGGGTCTCAAGGATCTCCTTCACCATAACGATACCCAGCGCCATCATGAACATGGCCGCTGTGCCGTAAATCGCGCCTTTCTTGATATCGGCGGCCTCAAGTGCGGTATGTTTGACCCGCCAGGTCACCATCAACACTCCGGATATCACGAGGAAGAATCCCAACCACTGCCACATGGCCATCCGCTCACCCAGGAAAATGGTCGACAGCAGGATAACGAACGGGCTGAACAGGCTGGCCAGGATGCCGGTACGGCTGGCGCCCATCAGGTTTAGCGCTTTGAGGTACCAGGTGTCTGCCAGCGCGATGCCGATGGCGCCGGACACCAACACGATGGCGTATTCGGACAGCGAATAAGGCGGCAACTGCATATCGCCCATCAGAAATATGGTCGGCAGCACCAGCGCCATGCCGAGGCTGTTCTTGAACAGGTTTAGCTCGAAAGGCGGCAGGGTTTCCCCCACCCGCCGCATCAGGATCACCGCCAGCGCCCACAACAAGGCGCTGGTCAGCGCAAAGATTTCACCCCAACCCATTACCGGGGGCTAATCTTTGACGGTGGCTTTGATCAGCAATACCTGTTCGACCGGTACGTCCTCGGCGTTCAGCTTCTCGCTGTAAGCGGTCTCCACGTCTGAGATCGCCTCCAGCACCTCCATTCCGGATATGACCTCGCCAAACACCGCGTAGCCCCAGCTGCGGGAGCTGGGATCCAGGCTGGTATTGTTTTCCATGTTGAAAAAAAACTGGTTGGTTGCCGAATGAGGATCGTTGTAACGTGCCATGGCGACGCTGCCGCGGATATTCTGCAGGCCGTTGCCCGATTCGTTGAAGATGCTCTCGTGCTCGGCCGTTTCCTTGATCTCGGGTGTATAACCGCCGCCCTGGACCACGAAACCGGGCATCACGCGGTGGAATATCGTGCCGTCATACCCACCTTCCAGCACATAACGCAGGAAATTATTGGAGGTGGCCGGTGCGCGCATGCGGTTCAGCTCGACCTCGATGATGCCCATGCTGGTCTCAAGCCGCACCACAGGGAACAGGTTGTCCGGGATCATCTCCGCCGGAAAGCAGTTCTTGTCAACCGACCACGAAGACAGAGGCAATGACAACAGCGTCAGGATAAGCGGCAAAAAGGTTTTCTTTGTCATGGTGATGCTCCGTTGACAATCGAGGGCGCGTTGTTTTGAGTTCACATAGCGCCCTGTTCGACAATCCCGGTATTTTCACACGTAGCGCGGCATAGTGCATCACATTAGGGCGAAATCAGCTGTGATTGTCGTGACCCACGATTTCTGGACTGGATCAGATTACAGCTGCTCCAGGTGTTGGATTGAAGCAAGCCGGGATGGGTGTTCGTTACCGGGACCGTGAGCGGCAAGGACACCGCGACCGAGCCTCCAGGGACGCAACACCCGTCCCGGCACCAGGGCGCAGTATTATGCGACAGGCCGGGAACGGAACATTACCAGCGCCTGGATCACCCTTCCTGACCACCAGGCGCTTTCTGGCCGCGACCGTCTTTAGCCGGCATACGCCCTGCCTTGCGCAGGGCGTCACGTAACAGGTATTCGATCTGGGCGTTCACGCTACGCAACTCATCGTCTGACCAGCGACGTACTGCCTGCCAGATATTTTCGTCAATCCGCAGTGGAAACGCTTTTTTTGCTGCCATCCCTAGCCTTTGCTCAACTGTACAATGAACTGGTATTCAGCACCGGCTGGGCATTTTCCTCGCCACACAATACCACCAGCAGGTTACTGATCATGGCTGCCTTGCGCTCCTCGTCGAGCTCGATGATTTCCTGCTCTTTCAGCTCGTCCAAGGCCATCTTCACCATGCCGACCGCGCCATCGACGATCGTCCGGCGTGCCGCGACAATGGCCTGGGCCTGTTGCCGTTTGAGCATCGCGCTGGCGATCTCCTGTGCATAAGCCAGGTGGCTGATGCGTGCCTCGATCACCTCGACACCGGCTTTTTCGAGACGGTCCTGGACCTCGATCTTGAGTTGTTCGGCGACCTGCTGCTGGTTGCTGCGCAACGCGATCTGGTCGTCACTGTGCGATTCATAGGGGTAGCTCGTAGCCAGGTTGCGCAACGCTGCTTCGGACTGTATCTCGACAAAACTGATGTAGTCGTCGACCTCGAATACCGCTTCGGCCGAATCCACGACCTTCCATACCAC
>JAPHTE010000316.1 GCA_026196445.1 Lysobacterales bacterium | reverse complement strand
TGTTTGCCGGGTGAAAGACACGAGACGGGTCTCCTGTTGCTCGCGCTGACCCTGAACGAATCCGGTGTTTACCCGGTGGTGCTCGGTGCGGATATGCCGTTGGAGGATATTCCCCAGGTGACGGATAAAATTGACTGCGCGGCCGTTGTGCTTTCAGGTGTCGTTGATCCGGAAAGGCAATTGCTGGAAACGGCGTTGCCAAAACTGGTCTCCTCCGTCGAGGTACCGGTGTTCGTCGGCGGCCCGGTTTCAGTCAATTTCGTCGATGAGATCATGCGCGCAGGGGCGATTGTCCTGGGTACCGATATCGACATCGGCAGGAAAAGCCTCGAGACGGCCGTGTCGGAATAGTCAACCCTCACAAGGGCGCTATCGGTATCAAAATCTCATTTCGGCGCATGAACCATGGTGTAAAGGGAGCGTTGTAACGAGCCCAGACAGGGTCTCCGGTTGCTTCGAAATCTCCATCCACGACCACTTCTGCAACGATGGAAGGTTCGTATTCCCTGATTTCCAGCATGTCCTGCTTTTTCAGGACGGTGTACTTGGCTTCCTCGATAGCCATTACCTTACCTGCTGTAAAAGTGAGCAGGGTTGCAAGTAACGTGACAAATCCAGCATATTTCATTTGTCACTCGCCCAGGGCCTGCTCGATGGCAGCAATCAATTTGCCGTCGTAGGGCTGGGTGCGCGGGCTGAAGTCCGAGATCAGCTTGCCATCCCGGCCTATCAGGTACTTGTGAAAATTCCAGGTGGGGTAGGTGCCGGCAGACTTGGCGAGCGCAACATAGAAAGGGTTTGCGTTTTGCTTTTTGACAGATGTCTTTTCGAACATCGGAAATTCCACACCATAGGTAAGACGACAAAACTCCTGAATCTTTTCTTCGGTACCGGGTTCCTGGCCCATGAAATCATTGGACGGAAACCCCAGCACCGCCAGTCCTTCATCTGCGTACTGCTCATAGAGTTTTTCGAGGCCGTCGTACTGTGGCGTGTTGCCGCATTTCGAAGCCGTGTTTACAACCAGCAGCACTTTTCCAGCATAGGCATCACAGAGATTGACCTCGTCAGTCGAAGCGAGCTTGCGAAAGCTCTGGTCCAGCAACGGGCTGTCGCAGGCCAGGGAGGGCAGGGCGGTGATCGATAATAGAAAAGCCAATAGTACTTTCATGTTTGTTCCTGTTGCATGATTTAAAGTATATTAAATGTATATATATGAAAATATATAACTAGCTATAATATAATATATTATGTATTATTGTACAATATATGTATAATATAAATCAAATATTATTGAGGATTGAAAACAACCATGCGAAAAACTAACAAACCTGCGGATGGGCGTCCAACGAGCGCCACTATCAGGATTCGAAACCTGCGCCTGCGTACGCTGATCGGGTTTAACCCTGAAGAACGGGTGAAGAAGCAGGACGTCGTGCTCAATATCGAGATCAACTACAGCATCAATAATGCGGTGCTGCAGGACAATGTCGAGCAGGCCCTGAACTACAAAGTCATCACCAAGAAGGTGATCGAGCACGTCGAGAGCGGCAAATTCCTGTTGCTTGAAAAACTGGTGTCTGAAGTGTTGGCCATATGCAGTGAGCACCTGGGCGTGCGCTCCGTAAGTGTCACCATAGACAAGCCCCATGCCCTGCGCTTCGCAGACTCCGTTTCACTGACGCTCGAATACCAGGCCTCTCGGGCCGACATCCATTCAATCCTGGAGAAAGCATCATGATGGTCAATCCTGTCAATATCGACTCCAGGTCCCCGGTAGATAGCGAATTGCTTAGCCGCGAAGCTGTCATCGTGCGCGATATGCTGATTGAGCACGGTCTGGAAACGCCCATGTTCGAAAACGGTTTGAGCGCTGACGAGAAATACAAGCGCATACGCGGACAGATGAGCCAGGTGCTGGAGACGCTGGGACTGGACCTGGCAGACGACAGCCTGGCCGAAACACCACACCGTATTGCCAAGATGTATGTTCACGAGATTTTTTCCGGCCTGGACTACCGGCATTTTCCGAAGTTATCGCTGATCGAAAACAAGATGGGCGCCAACGAGATGGTCAAGGTCCGTGACATTGACCTCACAAGCACCTGTGAGCACCACTTTGTCACCATAGACGGTGCCGCAAAGGTCGCCTACATCCCGAAAGACACCATTATCGGTTTATCCAAGATCAACCGCATCGTGCGTTTTTTCGGGCAACGGCCGCAGGTGCAGGAACGTCTCACCCGGCAGATACTCGTCGCACTGCAGGCGCTGCTTGGGACAGAAGATGTTGCCGTCAGTATCGATGCCACGCACTACTGTGTAAAGTCACGCGGAATCATGGATTCAAATTCGACCACCAGCACGACGGCATTAGGTGGATGTTTCAAAGAAAACATCCATACGCGGGCGGAGTTTCTAAACCCCTGAGACAGATGCAGTGGATTTCAGGCAGGTTTTTCAGCCACCAGGTGTACATCACTGATGGCTTCTTCGATGAATCCGCCTTCGCAGTAGCACAGGTAAAACTCCCACATCCTGGTGAATTCTTCCGGGTAACCCATTTCGATCACTTGCTGGATATGAGTGAAAAAATTGTGCCGCCAGTGATTCAGGGTCAGTGCGTAGTCCTGGCCGATGTCCTCGACACTGGTCACTACCATGTCACTGACTTTCACAATGGTTGAGGACATCACCGCCAGACTGGGCAGGCAGCCTCCCGGGAAGATATAGCGCTGGATAAAATCCACGTTTTTTTGCGAGTAGGCATACTGATCATCGGCGATCGTGATCGCCTGGATCAGCATACGTCCGCCCGGCTTCAGGAGACGGTTGCATTGGTCAAAATAGGTGTCGTATTGATCGCTGCCTACGGCTTCTATCATCTCGATGGAAACGAGCTTGTCATACATGCCTTCAAGGTCGCGGTAGTCTTCGAACAACAATTCAATCCTGTCATGTAAACCGGCTTGATCAATCCGCTGCCAGGCCAGTTCGTATTGTTCGCGCGAAATGGTGGTGGATGTGACACGGCAGCCATAATTTTTTGCCGCGTGTATGGCAAAACCGCCCCAGCCGGAGCCGATTTCAATGACGTGGTCGTCCGGCCCCAACCCCAGTTTCTGACAAACCACGTCAAGACGATGCCGCTGTGCGTCTGCCAGGCTTTGATCCGGGTGTTCGAACATGGCCGACGAATACATCATCGTTTCATCCAGCCACAGCGCAAAGAAGTCATTTCCCAGGTCATAGTGAGCGGAAATATTGCGTCGCGCGCCTCTGCGGGTGTT
>JAPHTE010000479.1 GCA_026196445.1 Lysobacterales bacterium | reverse complement strand
GGTGCGCAAGGCCTTGGCGGTCACCGGCCTGGAAAAATATTTCGCGGACAACATCTACAGTGCCTGGGAACTCGGCGTGTGGAAACCCGATCCGGAAATCTATCGGATGGCCGCGCTTGACATGGGTTTCGGGATCGAGCGCTGCATGATCGTCGAAGACAGCCAGATCGGGCTGCAGGCAGCGGCCAGCAGCGGCGCGGTCACGGTGTTTTTGAACCATTTCGGTGAGCGGACCGATTATGATAACGTCATCGAAATCGAGTCGATGCTGGATTTACCTGGATTACTGAAAGACTTATGAACGACGAGCGGCCCAAGCATTTTTTCAGCGCCTGCCTACTGGTGTTTTCCACCATGGTCTTCGGACCTGCCTGGGCGGGCCCCAACATCGTGCTGGTGCTGGCCGATGACCAGGGTTGGCGGGATTCGGGCGCCTACGGCAACCCCGATGTCAAGACGACCAACATCGACGCACTGGCCGGGCAGGGCATGAAGTTCACCCACGCGTTCACCGCGACGGCCATGTGCGCCCCGACCCGGCAGCAGCTCTACACCGGCCTCTACCCGGTGCACAGTGGAGCGTATCCGCAGAACAGCTTCGTCAGGGAAGGCACGCGCAGCCTCGCACATTACTTTGGAGAACTGGGTTACCGGGTCGGGATTTCGGGCAAGCGTCACTACGCGCCCGCGGCGGCATTTCCGTTCGAAAGCCTGAACTCCAGCGGCACCACCAACGACAAGGAGGTGCCGGAGATGGACATGATCCGAGAGTTCGTCAACCGCGATCCCGCGCAACCGTTCCTGTTGCTGGTCACCTCGCGTCAGCCCCACACGCCATGGAACAAGGGCGACGTGTTCTATGCCCCGGACACGCTGGACGTACCGGCAGACATGCCTGACACGGCGGAGACCCGGAAGGCGCTGGCCAGTTACTACCGTGAGGTCAGCGATTTCGATGCGGAACTGGGCCGGGTCATGGCGATCGTGGACGAGTCGGGCAAGACGCAAGACACAATGTTCATTTACACCAGCGAACAGGGCGCCATGTTTCCCGGCGGCAAGTGGACGCTGTACGACGGCGGCGTGCGCACGGCGTTCGTCGTGCGCTGGCCGGGTGTCGTCGAGCCCGGCAGTGAAACCGACGCAATGGTCGAGTACGTGGACGTCGTTCCGACTCTGGTCGAAGCAGCCGGCGCAACGGCGCCCGACGTGGACGGCAGCAGCTTTCTCAGCGTGCTGAAAGGTTTGGCCGACGTCCACGACGAGTACGTCTTCGGCGTGCAAACCACGCTGGGCGTCTGCAACGGCGTGCCGTACCCGATCCGCTCGGTGCGCGATGCGCGTTACAAGCTGATCGTCAACGGCAACTCCGGGATTGAATTCAGCAACAACATCACGGTCCGGGACCCGGTCCGCTATTACGATTCATGGCGGAGCGCAGGCGAGGCAGGCAACGCGTTTGCCGCCGAACGCCACCTGGCTTACCGGCAACGCCCGGCGGAGGAGTTCTACGACCTCGGGAAGGACCCGCAGGAGCTGCACAACCTGGCGGGGGAGGCGGAATACGAGGCGGACATTCAACGTTTGCGCAAGGTACTTCAGGCGTGGTTGGAGGAGCAGGGTGATGCCGACCCGATGGCGACTGAGACAGCCGCGAAGCAACACATCCTGCCGGGCGGCCTGCGCAAGCTCTCCACGGCCCGCTGTAGCGGTGGTTGAAGGGGCCAGGCTCCGGGGTGCCTGAACAGGCTTGCCGGGTGACTTCAGTTCGACCCGAGTTTTTCCAGCATTTTCTTGTCGACAATTTCTCCGCCGGTCTCGAGAAGCAGCTGCGTGGAGAGCACGTCGTCCGGCGTGGTATGCAGGTTACGCACGCTGAACTGCAGGTCGATACGTTCCAGGCGTTGGCCGGTCTTGATGGCCAGGCTGGTCGTTTCACCGGCCCTGAGTTCCAGGAATCGCGTATTGTTGTAAAAATCGATATCCCCGGTATTTTCGACGAAGAAATCCATGTTGCAACGATTGTGCAGCGTGGCAATGGCCAGGTTTTCGAGGTAAGCAGCGGTGCCCTGCTCGATGCAAGACTCGAACAAGGGCGCGAGGAACGCCGGTGCGCCGATCAGGCTGTTTTCGAACCAGATCGCGGTGCGCCGTTCGAACAGTGCTTCCCGGATGCCGGCTTCGCTTCTTTCCGTGGCGAATACCAGGGTCAGCGGCCGGTGCTGGCGATCCGGACCGTACTCCATGCCGATAGGAACGTGGATGTCGCTATTGGCTAACATGGTGAGGTTCCTGTCCAGGGCCCAGCGGTGTGCCTCGCTGCTGTAGGTCGAACCGTTGACGACCTCGATGCCGCTGAGGATACCGGCTTCCAGTAACTCGGTATGCACGTCGAACCATTGCGCGATACCGTCCTGGTCCCATTTGTTATCCGGTGATTTCCACGCCGGGTGGTTCCAGAACAGGAAGGCTCCCTGCTCGCGAGCAATTTTCATCGTCTCCAGCATGTCGGGGCGCGCGATGTTTGCGTCCGACAGGAACACCGCGTTGATGTGCCCGGGCGGCATGCCCTGGGTCAATTCGGCGCCGCGGATGACCACCAGGCCGGTGCCCCGTGCCGCATCACGCGCAATTTCGAATGACCGGTTGCGGTCACCCTGGACTTCGGAGTGTTTCTTACGCACCTGCTCCAGCTTGTATTTGAAGTGATCGGTAATGGCGATGCAGTCCAGGCCGTCGTGTACCGCTTCCATGACACGGACATCGGGCCAGACCTTGCCGTCAGAGAACACGGTGTGCATGTGGAAATCACAATGCAGCGTTTGAAAACCGGGAATGTCCGGTAATTTCCGGACCGCATCTTCCGCCGCAAGCGGCTGGATAGTCAGCGTCAGCAGCAAGGCAAACATACGGGTGATCATGGCAATCGGCTCCTGGAAAGTTTGGGATTCATCGCGAAAATTGATCTATGTCGCTATCTTAAAGGGATCGCCGGGGGTAAGCTAGTACACCCTAGGTTACACTGGTATCAACCCCAACAACTCGATTAAAAAATGAGCATTCGCATCGGAATCAACCCGCTGACCTGGACCAATGATGACATGCCCGAACTGGGCGCCGATACGCCGCTGGCCACCTGTCTTTCCGAGGGCGCCGAGGCGGGTTACGAAGGTTTTGAGCTGGGTAACAAGTTTCCCCGCGATCCTGCCGTGCTTGGCCCCGTGCTCGACAGCCATGGACTGGCCCTGGTGTCCGGTTGGTACAGTTCCTGCCTGCTTGAGCGTTCGGTGGAAGAGGAAATCGAGGCTGTTCAGTCCCACTTGCACCTGCTCAAGTCGCTGGGTGCCACGGTCATGGTGTTTGCTGAAACGACCGGGGCGGTGCATGGGATGATGGACACGCCGGTTGCGAACCGGCCGGTCATGACCGATGCGCAGTGGACACTTTTTATTTCGCGTCTCGAGGCAGTGGCCGGTTACCTGTCGGAGCAAGGTGTGCAGATGGCTTATCACCACCACATGGGCACCGTCATCGAATCGGAGCGGGATATCGACCGCCTGATGTCCAGTACCGGACCGACTGTTGGCCTGTTGCTCGACACCGGTCACCTGACCTACGCTGGCGGCGATCTGCTAAAGGTGATCGGTGACCACGGTGCGCGTATCAACCACGTGCATTGCAAGGACATCCGGCCGCAGGTGCTACAGGCGTGTCGCGAAGAACGGCGGAGTTTTCTGGAGTCAGTCCTGGCCGGCGTATTCACCGTGCCGGGTGACGGTTGCATTGATTATCAGGCGGTGTGGTCGTCATTGCAGGCAATGGATTACCAGGGTTGGCTGGTGGTCGAGGCCGAGCAGGACCCGGCTATCGCAACACCATTGAAATATGCCCGCATGGGATACGAACACCTGGCCGGCATCGTCGGCAGGATCACCTGAAAGACGGCAGGGAGCACGACAATGATTTCAATTTGCCTGTTTGGTGCCGGCCGCATCGGCCGCATACACGCCGCCAACGTTGCCGCGCGCGACGACGTTGAGCTGCGATACGTGGTCGACGTGGACCAGGCGTCCGCGGCGGCCTGCGCGGCGCAACACGGCGCTGCCGTCAGCAGTGTCGAGCAGGCCTTGAACGACCACACCCTCGACGCAGTCATCATCGGCAGCCCAACCGATACACACGCCGACCTGATCAGCCGTTCGGCACAGGCCGGCAAGGCCATTTTCTGTGAAAAACCGATCGATCTCGACATCGGCAGGGTCGATGCCTGTCTCGCCGTGGTCGAACAGTGCGGTGTGCCCCTGGCGTTGGGTTTCAACCGTCGCTACGACCCCAGCTTTGCATCGCTCAAGGCCAGGCTGGATGGAGGTTCGATCGGCAAGGTGGAAATGGTGACGATCACCAGCCGTGACCCGGCGCCGCCGCCCGCGGAATACGCGGCGCGCTCGGGTGGAATATTCCGCGACATGATGATCCACGATCTCGATATGGCGCGCTGGTTGCTGCCCGAAGAGCCGGTCGAGGTGTTTGCCACGGCCAGCTGCCTGGTGGACCCTGCCATCGGCGCAGCCGGTGACGTCGATACCGCCATGGTCGTGATGCGCACGGCAGGCGGAATCCTGTGCCACATCAGTAACAGCCGCCGCGCCGTCTATGGTTACGACCAGCGTATCGAGGTATTCGGCTCTGGTGGCATGCTGAGGGCCGAGAACGAGCGCAATGACACCGTGCAGCATTTCAGCGCCGACGGCACGCTGATTTCGCGCGTACCGGATTTTTTCATTGACCGTTACGAGCAGGCTTACAGGCGGGAACTGAACGATTTCGTCGACATGCTCACCAACGACACCACGCCGGCCGTCAGCGGCAAAGACGGGCGCCAGGCGCTGGTGCTCGCGGACGCCGCACAGGCCTCGCTGGAGCGCGGAGCAATTGTAAGACTCTGATCTCGCCGGCCGCGCCCGTCGCGCGCGGGGATCAGCACGCGTTCTTTTCGTTTTCGAATGCCAGGCTGGTGGCCAGGACCTGGGCGACCACCATGGTGGCGGACAGCGAGCGAAACTGGTGGACCTCGGCGTCGTGGATGCGGAAATGCGCATGCGCGGCGGCGTTGACCGGACTCAGGTCACTGTCGGATATACCGATACAGCTGACGCCTTTTTCACGTGCCCTGGTCACGATTTCGACGGTTTCCTCAGCGTATGGGAAGAAACTGATGGCGATCAGCAGGTCATTGGACGTCATACATTGTGCCTGCTCGTTCAGCAAACCACCGCTGCCGTCCAGTACATGGGAGCGGCAATCGAGGTGGCTCAGCATATAGTGCAGGTAGTTGGCGACCGGAAATGATCGGCGTTGTGCCATGATATAGACGTGATCGGCGTCGTGGATCAGTTGTACGGCCGTTTCGAGACTCTTGCTGTCTATACCGTTTTCAAGGTGCTTGAGCGAGACGATGTTGGCCTCGCAGAACTGGTGGAGCAGGGAGGAAGGAATGTTCGAATCCGACATGACTTCCTGTGCAATCTCCGAGCGTATGCGTTCCTTGTAACTGGCCGATTGCTTGGCGACGTGCAACTGGAACACCCGCTGCATTTCACTGAAGCCGGTATAACCCAGTGCCTGGGCGAAGCGGATAATCGCTGACGGCTGGACATTGGCCGTGATGGCAATATTGGCGATGGTTTCCAGCGCTATGATGCTGGGGTTGTCCATTGCGAACCTCGCGATGTCGCGCAAGCGCTTCGAAAGCGATTCGTAACGCTCGGAAATCGCGGCCTGGAGATCATCGTATTCTCTTGGTGGTGCGCTTTTTTGCCTGGAAGTCATTGTTTTTTACTTGCTCGTGAAAGAGGCTCGAATATATTCAATGGGCATAATAGAATATTTATTTCCAAAATGAAATTTTAGAATAACTATTTTCCGGGGTTTGTATTGTCATGAACTGCAAAGGCTTCCAGCGTATCGATCCAGAGTGGGTGTATCGTTTGTCTTTGTCCCTGTTGACCCTGGTTGTGCAGGGTTGCGCCGTGATGCAGAACGAAACTGCACACGTGGTGGTCATCGGTTTTGCCGGTAACAGGCACGGCGGGGAGAGCATGGGCGAATTACTGATCCCATTGCTGATGGCAGGGCCACACGTCCGTCCCGGCAAACAGATTGCCGAACCGGTCAATATTTATGACATTGCGGCCACGGCCGCCTTATTACTTGATGTGGAGTTGTCCCGAGGCGCGATCGGACGCCCCGTGTGTAGTGCGCTGGAGCACCCGGAGTGCAGGTAACGGGAAGCTGTTTTTAAAATATTTGTTCTAAATAAATAATTACGGTAAAAATATTCTATAATTGGTTTCCAGGCTGCCAGTGCGAGGTTTCATAGCGCACGGCACGGGCACGGGAACCACGGGCGAAAGGAACCGATATGGGTACTACAAGGCTTACCATGGCCCAGGCGTTGGTCAAATACCTGGTCGCGCAGAAGGTGGAGATCGAAGACGAGATTCAGCCGCTGGTACCCGCGGTCTGGTCAATATTCGGACATGGCAATGTCGCCGGCCTGGGCGAGGCCCTGTACCAGCAGCGCGAAAGCCTTCCCACGCTAAGGGCGCACAACGAACAGGCCATGACCCTGGCGGCCGTGGCGTTCGCCAAGACACGGCGTCGCCGGCAGTTCATGGCCTGCACGACCTCGATCGGCCCCGGCGCCACCAACATGGTTACCGCGGCCGCCGTGGCACACGTCAACCGATTGCCCGTTCTGCTCTTGCCCGGGGACAGTTTCGCAACGCGTGCGCCCGACCCGGTGCTGCAACAGATTGAAAACTTCAACGACCCCAACATTACGGCCAACGACTGTTTCAAACCGGTGTCGCGTTACTGGGACCGGATCAATCGGCCGGAGCAACTGCTGGACAGCCTGCCGCGGGCTTTCCAGGTGCTGACCGATCCGGCCAGGTGCGGACCGGTGACGCTGTGCATGCCGCAGGACGTGCAGACCGAGGCCTGGGATTATCCCGCGTCGTTTTTCGAGCAGAACGTTCATCGGCCGGTGCGGCCGGAACCTGACCGGGGGCAGCTCGAAAGGGCGCTGGAACGGGTACGTGCTTCCCGGCGGCCATTGATCGTGGCCGGTGGCGGTGTCCATTATGCGCAGGCTTGCGATGAGTTGGCCGCTTTTGCCAGCAGCCAGGGTATTCCGGTTGCAGAAACGCAGGCCGGCAAGGGCGCCTTGAGGTGGGATCATCCAATGGCCGTGGGCGCGATCGGCGTGACCGGTACGTCTGCAGCCAACACGCTGGCCGCCGAGGCGGACCTGGTGATCGCCATTGGAACACGCCTGCAGGATTTCACGACCGCATCACGGAGCCTGTTCGAACACCCCGGCACCACGATCATCGGGCTGAACACCTGCGTCTTCGATTCCGGAAAACACCATGCGGTGCCGCTGGTGGCAGACGCGCGCCGTGGCCTGGAGTCTCTAGCCACGGGCCTGCAGGGCAGGCAGAGCGCAACGGGTTGGCTGGCAAAGGTCGCGGACTTGAAAGCGGCCTGGAACCAGGTGGTGGCGGAGGCTTTCAGCCCCGACGCCGGCCGCAAGCCGTCCGACGCCGAAGTGATCGGTGCCGTGCACCGGGCGGCCGGCGACAACGGCACGGTTGTGTGTGCCGCGGGCGGACTACCGGGTGAGCTGCACGCGTTGTGGCAGAACCGCCGTAACGACGATTACCACCTGGAGTACGGCTACTCCTGCATGGGTTACGAGATTCCCGGTGGAATGGCGGTGAAAATGGCGGACCCCTCGCGTGACGTATACGTGATGGTTGGCGACGGCAGTTACCTGATGATGAACTCCGAAATCGCAACCTCGGTGGCCATGGGTCTGAAGCTGGTTGTCGTGGTGCTCAACAACCACGGCTTTGCCTGCATCAACCGTTTACAGCAAGCCTGCGGTGGCGCGCCGTTCAACAACCTCTGGAAGGATGTCTCTACCGCGGTGGCTGGCATGCCAGATGTCGATTTTGCCGCGCACGCTGCATCGCTCGGTGCTGCATCGATGAACGTCACCACGATCGCGGAACTCGACGAGGCTCTGGAAAGCGCCCGGGAGTTTGAGCGCACTGTCGTCATCGCGCTGGAAACCGATCATGCCGCGACCACCGGTGCCGGCGGTGCTTGGTGGGACGTGGCCGTACCCGAATCCTCCGGGCGCGAAGCGGTCCTGGAGGCCCGCGACCGGTACGTCGAGGCCAAGAAGAAACAAGGCAGATGACATCAATGAGTGAAATCGAAAAAACACTGGACGTTATCACCATCGGTCGCGCGAGTGTCGACCTGTACGGGGATCAGGTCGGTGGCCGTCTCGAGGACATGGCCAGCTTCTCGAAGTACGTGGGTGGTTGCCCGGCCAACATATCGGTCGGCTGCGCCAGGCTTGGCCTGGATTCGGCCTTGCTCACCAGGGTCGGCGACGACTACATGGGCAGATACATCCTCGAACAGGTGGCCAGCGAGGGTGTCTGTACCGATCTCGTGGTGGCCGATCCGGGGCGCCTGACGGCACTGGCCATCCTTGGAATACGGGACAAGGAACAATTTCCGCTGTTGTTCTATCGTGAAAACTGTGCCGACATGGCGATTTGCGAAGACGATGTAAAGGAAGAGTATGTCGCCAGGAGCAGGGCGGTGCTGGTCACGGGTACACACCTTTCGGAGCCGGGCGTGCGTTCCGCCAGCAAGAAAGCCATCCGCCTGGCGAAAAAGCACGACGCCAGGGTCGTGATGGACGTCGATTACCGCCCGGTGTTGTGGGGCCTGACGACACCAGAGCTGGGAGAACAGCGTTTCGTCGCCGACGAAACCGTCACCCAGGAGCTCCAGACCATCATCGCCGACTGCGACCTGATCGTTGGTACCGAGGAAGAATTACACATTCTTGGCGGCTCAATCGACACCATGGCTGCGATACGGCGTGTGCGTGAACTCAGCAACGCCACCATCGTCTGCAAGCGCGGCGCGTTGGGTTGCACGGTGTTCGATGGCGCGATCGGTGACGGTCTGGACGACGGCATTATGGGCCGCAGTTTCAAAATCGAGGTGTTCAACATACTGGGTGCAGGTGACGCATTCATGAGCGGGTTCCTGCGTGGCTGGTTGCGTGACCGACCGCTCCGGGAATGCTGTACCTGGGCAAATGCCTGTGGTGCGCTGGTGGTTTCACGCCACGGTTGCGCGCCAGCCATTCCGAGTTGGACGGAGTTGCAATATTTCCTGGAGAATGGTTCCGATCACCTGGCCCTGCGTCATGATCGCCAGCTGGAACATATCCACTGGGCTACCAACCGCAAGCACGACTATCCCACTTTGAAAATCCTGGCCGTTGATCACCGCGTGCAGTTCGAAGCGCTGGCCGATGAAATGTCCACGAGCAGGCAGCGGATTAGTAAACTCAAGTCACTGACGGCCCTCGCGCTGCACCAGGTGGCGCGGAATGAACCGGTGTTCGGCATCCTGTTGGATGGCCGTTGGGGCGAGGACGCGCTGGCCATGATGGGTGATTACCCGTATTGGATAGGTCGGCCGATCGAGGTTTCGGGAGCCGTGCCGCTGGAGTTCGAGGGCAGCTCCGCCGTGGCAACCGAGATCGGTAAGTGGCCGCTGACACAAACCGTCAAGTGCCTGGTTAACTACCGCATGACGGACCCTGGCGAGATGCGCGAACGCCAGGACCGGCAGTTGTGGAAGCTCTTTGACGCCTGCCGGCAGACGCGGCACGAGTTGATGGTGGAAATCATCACTGCGCAAAATGATGCGCGCGAACCTGACACGATTGCCCAGGTGATGCGCCATTTCTACGAGATAGGCGTATACCCTGACTGGTGGAAGCTCGAACCCATCGTGGATGGTGACGAGTTCGGCGCTATCACCAAAGTGATCGATGACTACGACCCCTTGTGCAGGGGCGTGGTACTGCTGGGTTACGCGGCGCCGCTCAAAGAACTCGAGGCGAGCTTCCGCGCGGCGGCTTCGCACGACAGGGTCAAAGGGTTCGCGGTGGGCCGTTCGATCTGGTACGAGGCGGCGAGGGATTGGTTAGCGGGCGACTGCGATGACGATCAATACGTGGCCTCTGTCAGCAGCGGCCTCAAGGACCTGGCCGACGCCTGGGACCGGGCGCACGAACCGGAAAGGAGGTTGGGACATGCCTGACTTGCTGGTTAAACCCTCGCCGCCGGACGATGACAAGTGCATCGTGCATATCACGCCCGAATCGGCAGGCTGGAACTACGTCGGTTTTGCCGTGCACCAAATGCTTGCGGGCGATGCATTCGAGCGCCGGTTTACCGGTCGGGAAACCTGTATCGTGGTGGTTTCCGGTTTTGCCACGATCATTGCCGGAGATGCGGTCTTCGACGGGGTCGGAAACCGCACGGATGTCTTCGCCGAATGCCCGCCGGCAGCTGTCTACGTACCGCCGGGAATGGACATGCGCGTCGTCACGGACACCGGCGCCGAGGTCGCCCTCTGTACTGCCCCTTCCGGCGGGGGATACCCGGCACGTTTGATTGACCCGGAAACGATCGAGGTACTGGAGCGCGGCTCGGGCACCAACCGGCGCATCGTGCGCAATATATTGCCCGAGACGGAGGACGCCGACAGCCTGTTGATCGCCGAGGTAATCACCCCGGGAGGTCATTGGTCCTCTTACCCGCCGCACAAACACGATACGGACAATGTGCCGGAAGAGTCGTCGCTGGAGGAGACTTATTACCACAGGCTGAACCCGCGGCAGGGTTTCGTTTTGCAGCGTGTTTACACCGATGACCGCGGCATCGACGAAACCATGGCTGCTTACGACGGAGACGTCGTGATGGTCCCTCGTGGTTACCACCCGGTGGGCGCACCGCACGGATATGATTCATACTATTTGAATGTCATGGCCGGCCCGCGCCGGACCTGGATCATCAACAACGACCCCGACCACGAGTGGATTGTCGGGGCTTAGGGCCCGTAGACGGCCCCTGGAGAAATACCAATACCGCGATGAGCCACCGGTTTGAATTCAACTGTCCCTTGCCTCATGGTTTGCACGCCCGGCCGGCCACGGCAATGGCCGCTTTTTGCGAACCGTTCGATGCACGCGTGATACTCCGGAACGACCGCAACGGCGTCGAGGCATCGGCGCACAGCGTGCTGGCGCTGATTTCGGCCGATATCCGCGAGGGTGATCGCTGCGTGGTGAGGGTTTCGGGCACCGGTTCGGAAACGGTTTCCGGCGCGCTGCAAGAATGGATATCGAAGCAACTGCCGCATTGCGACGATGAGCTGGAAGCCGATGCCGTGGTTTCCGCTGGTCTGCCCCGTTCGCTGGCGATGTTGCAGCCGGATTACGTAGGCGGCTCCGGTCTCTCGACAGGTATTGGCCTGGGTCAGCCGGTTGTGCTTTCGGGTCCACGTATTCCCGTTGAACTGCTGGAACTCGCCGGTGATGGTATCGATGCCGAGGACCGCAAGCTGGCCGCGGCCAGGGTGACCGCGATCCGGCAGGTGGAAGCCGCGCTGGCTACCCGGGGCGGGGCGGAAGCCGCCGTTCTGCGGGCGCACCTGGCGATACTGCAAGACGAAGAATACACAACGCGCCTGGAAACGGCAGTGCGCGAGGCGGGCGAGACGGCGCCGGCCGCCGCCGCTGTTTCAGCAGTGGTCGGGCATTTCGACCGCTTGCTGGCCGCGACCGGCAATCCCTACCTGCTGGAGCGTGCGCTCGACATCAGGGATGTATCGATGCGGCTACTGGGCGTCATTTACGGAGATGTCGCCCGCCCGGCCTTGCCGTCACTGAGCGTTGACAGTGTGGTCGTGGCAGATAACCTGGCGCCCGGGGACTTCATTGCCCTGCGCGGTGAACGTCTCAGGGGGCTGGTCCTGGAAAGCGGGGGCAGGACTTCGCACACGGTATTACTGGCGCGTGCGACGGGCGTCCCGGTCCTGACGGGAGCGGCGAACGCGGTCGCATTCGCGCGCGGCGTTACCGGGCCGCTGGTCGTCGATGCCGGTGCGGGTTTGCTGGTCGATGCGTCGAAGCCCACGGTTCGCGAGTATTACACCGGCGAGCAGGCAAAACTGGACACCATCGCGGCCCGGTTTACTGCACATGCCCAACGCGAAGCGCGCACCGGAGATGGTGTTCGGCTGGAAGTGTCAGCCAATATCGCACTACCGGAAGAGGCACCGGAGGTGTTTGCCAACGGCGCCGAGGGTATCGGGGTGT
>JAPHTE010000432.1 GCA_026196445.1 Lysobacterales bacterium | reverse complement strand
AGGTGCTCGACACCGGCCTGCTCAGGATCAACCGGGTGATGATCCCACTGTACGGGGTAAAGGGTGAACATGGTCAATACGTGACCAATCTTGAGACCTACATCAGGGATCGGGAAGTCAGTTGCTCCAGGCAAAACGAAGAATCATTCAAGTGCACCCTGGGCGAAGCTGACCTTTCGGAAACCGTCATACTGAATGGTGCGGGCAGCGCACTACCCGGCGCATCGGAAAATCTGCAGGCGGCGGAACAAAAGGCAAGACAAAACAAGGTGGGTATCTGGGAATAAAAGCCCATTTTCCAAAATCTGGGCAATGGACATCTACGGAGTGGGTGGACCGGCCGGAGGACGACGCCATCCGGGTTCTGCAACGCAGCCTGCAAGTGGCAGCTTTAGTGCAGGAGCGGCGCACCCAGATCGAAGCGTACCTGACCAGGCATCGACGCTGAAGCTATCCGTCCGAGCGGGATTAAAAACCGGGCGCCGCGTTTTACGCTATCCTGTTAATTAACCATCAAAAAAACCGGAATATCCACATGCGCAATTATCTGCTCCTTACAATGCTCACCCTTTTCCTGTCTCAAACGGGACTAGCCGCTGGGCCGGCAAGCGCCGGTGACTCGCCGCAGGCGCCCGAAAAGCCGCCTGAGGCCAAGGTCTACACCAGCGAACACCAGGCCAGGATTGGTGGCCGGGCGATCAAGTACACGGCCACCGCCGGCACCATGCTGATGAAGAACGACAAGGACGAACCGATCGCCCTGTTTGGTTACACGGCTTACGTCAACAACGAGACGGATCCGCGCACGCGGCCTATCATGTTCGCCTTCAACGGCGGTCCAGGTTCGGCTTCGCTCTGGCTGCACATGGGCGTGCTAGGCCCGCAACGTGCCGTCATCAACGACACCGGTTTTACCGACAACGGCCCGTTCCAGCGTGTCGCCAACGAGTACTCCATTATCGACAAGGCCGACCTGGTGATGATCGACCCGGTCGGCACCGGTTTTTCGAAACCCGTCGGCAAGGGCAAGGGCGAAGACTTTTGGGGCATCGACCAGGACCTCGAGTCCGTGGGCAAATTCATCGCCCAGTACGTGACCGAAAACCAGCGCTGGGCGTCACCCAAGTACGTGCTGGGCGAAAGCTACGGCGGCATGCGCTCGGCGGGGCTGAGCTACACCCTGCTGACCGAGCACAACCTGGCACTCAACGGCCTGGTGCTGGTCTCGCCGTTCCTGGAGTTCGCCACCGGTTTCGATTTCGGCGGCATCGACCTGCCGCACATCCTGTTCCTGCCGACCTTCGCCGCCACCGCGTTCTACCACCACGCCCTGCCGGAACAGCCCGCGGACCGCGACGCCTTCCTGGCGGAGGTCGAAGCCTTCGCCACCGGCGAATACGCCAGCGCCCTGATGAAGGGCGCCACGCTGGACGACGCGACGCGGGCGCGCGTGATCGACAAGCTTTACCAGTACACCGGCATCGCCAAGGATTATTGGGACCGCGCCAACCTGCGCGTGGGGCACCAGCAATTTACCAAGGAACTGCTGCGCGACCGTGGTGAGACGGTCGGCCGCATCGATTCGCGTTTCAAGGGCGGCAGCATCGGCCTGAACCGTGACACCATGGTGTACGACCCGATGTCGCTGGCCATCGGTCCCAGCTACCTGGCGGCCTTCATGGACTACTACGCGCGTGACCTGCAGGTGCCGGCCGAGCAGAAATACGTGGTTTCCGGCGATGTCTTCACCCGCTGGGACTGGTCGCACGCGCAACCCGGGTTTCCGTTCAAGCTGCCGGTGGCCAACACCTCCATCGATCTGGCTTATGCGATGACCCAGAACCCCGGCATGCGGGTGTTGTGCATGCAGGGCTACTACGACCTGGCGACGCCCTACTTCACCACCAAGTACCTGCTCAACCACCTGGACATCTCCAAGGATCTGCGCGGCAATATCCAGGAGGCCTATTTCGATGCCGGCCACATGATGTACGTGCACGAGCCCAGCCTGGAAAAGTTCAAGCAGGTGCTCGCAGGGTTCATTCAGTGACGCCGGATATCGGCGGGCGGGCGGAGCAGGTGTTCATCAGTTAGGCAGTTTGGCCCTTTATCTGTTGGTGAGGTTGTCATGCAAAGACCCCCAAAACTCGTTAAGCTACCACTCAGAACGACACTGGGAATAAAGTATGAAACTGTTTCCGCACTCCGCCTTGCAAGCAACTCTGCTCGTGGTGAGCATCGGCCTTTTCGGATGTGATAACAGCACGGAAATAACGCCTGCCGGCGAGCCATCGAGCGCAGATATTATTTCCCCTGCTGCAGCTGATATTGTCACTGTTAACAAACCATGGATCAGAGCCACGGCACCAGGACAAACTGTCAGCGGCGCTTTCATGACGCTGGTCAATGATTCGGCAGCAGCACGCGCCCTGACTGCGGTCGGTTTCAGTGGTGCGGGCGCGGTGGAGATTCATGAAACCAGCATGGTTGATGGGGTCATGCGGATGCGCAAGGTCAGTCAAATCGATATTCCGGCCAACGGTT
>JAPHTE010000372.1 GCA_026196445.1 Lysobacterales bacterium | reverse complement strand
GGTGTCCAGGTACATCTGAGTGCCGCCGGTAGCATGCGCCCTGCGTTCGACTTCCCGCAGCAGTTTGCCGCCGAGCCCGGAGCCCTGTTGCGAGGGTATCACCGCGATCCAGTACAGGTCATAGCTGGAAAGGGTTGCCGGGATCGGCCCGAAACAGGCGTAGGCCAGCAATCTTTCCGCTTTATCCGGTGCGTCCACAAATACGAACTCGTAGCCACTGGCGCTACCGCGCGCAAGGGTTTCTTCTACGAGTTCGGCTGCGACCTGCCGCTCTTCGGTCGAGAAGAACCCGGTCTCCTCCACCAGCGTGCTTACGGCGAACACATCGCTATGTCGCGGAATATCACGCCATTTCATCAAGCTGGTTCGCTTGTCATGATCAGTTCCACTGGGCTGCGGGTGCATTGCCGGGAAGTGCCGCTTCCACGATCAAGCCGATGAGCTGTTCGTAAGTAAAGTCCGCCCCGTGTGCGGCAGCCGCAAAACCTGCATCGCGGGAGAGGCAAGGGTTAGCATTGACCTCCAGTACCCACGGCGTACCCTGCGCGTCCAAGCGGAAGTCCACGCGGGCATAGCCGCGCAGTCCGAAACTTTTCCAGCACTTTCGTGCCAGCTGCGTCAGTGCATTGCTGAGCCCCGCGTTCAGAATTGGAAACTCCCGAGGCGTTGCGTGGTATTCGGGTGCGTCCACGTCCCACTTGGCCGCGTACCCGACAATTTTGGGTTTGCCTGGCGGAAAGCCAACAAAGCCGATTTCCGCGATCGGCAGGACACGCGGTTGGCCATCGACTTCGAGTATCGAAACATTGAACTCCCTGCCATCCACGAATTGCTCGGCAAACCATTCCCCGCCATGGCGTCCTGCGCACAACTCGATGCGTGCCTGCGCGGCTGCGGTGCCGCTCACAACGCAGTTGTCGTCCATGCCGAATGAGGCGTGCTCCCAGCGTGATTTCACGATCCAGCGGTCAATCCCGTCATGGCCCGGAGCGCCTTCGGTCAGGCAAGCCGGGGTAGAAATTCGGTTCAAGCGCATCCACTGTTTTGCCAGCTGTTTTTGTGAGCTGAGGAAGATGGCCTCGCCGCTGGAACCGGTAAACGGAATCTCCGCAGTACTCAGCAGGGCAGGAACAATGTGGATCATGCGTCCATCGCCACCCAGTGATTCGACGAGATTGAAAACGCAATCGGGCCCTAGTTTGGCGATCGAGGCCAGTGTCGTGTCCAGGTCCAGGCCTGCCGGCATCGTAACTACCTGGTCTCCCGATTGACGTAACACGGCAGCAACCTGTTCCGCCTGCGCGAGCGTGTCCAGTTCGTCGGCGCGGGCATCAGGGCCGATCTGCTCGTGCAGGACCAGGATGTTCAATGCGTCCCGGCTCATGGTGACAGTATCCTTTTGGAAGCGCTAAGCGGCCTGGGTTTGCCGCTTGGCGGCCAGCCCGTGACGTCGCACGGCTGAATCCATGATGGTCGCGATCAATTGTCGGTACGTTACGCCGACCATGCTCGCCATGATCGGCAGGTCCGAATGTTCGGGGTGAATGCCTGCCAACGGGTTGACTTCGATGAAGCCCGGCTTTCTGTGTTCGTCGAGCCGTACGTCCAGGCGACCCGCATCGAGGCAATTCAGGGCCCGCCAGGCGTCCAGGGCCAGTGCTTCGACCTGGCGCCGGAGTTCGCCCGCCGGCAACAGTTCATAGTGGACCAGTTCTTCGCACTCTTCCTTGTTGCGGTACGAATAGACGTCGGAGTCCGCTTGCTCGAGGAGTTTGATCTCCATCGTTGCCAGTGCGCGTGCCTGTTTCCCCGTACCGAGTATCCCGACGGTAAACTCCCGCCCGGGCAGGAACCGCTCGACCAGGACAGGCTGCTTGTATTCATGCAACAGGCGACCGCAGACATGCTGCAACTGGGCCGTGTTGTTGATTTTCGATTGTGCGTCGACGCCCTTGCCGGTGCCTTCGGCAAGTGGTTTTGCAAACAGGGGCATCGGCAGTTTCAGGTTTTCCAGATCAGCCAGGTCATGAATGACGGCGTAATCCGGCGTAGCGATGCCGGCGGCGTGCACCACGTCCTTGGTCATGCCCTTGTGCAGGGTCAG
>JAPHTE010000162.1 GCA_026196445.1 Lysobacterales bacterium | reverse complement strand
GTCGAGAGCCTCAACGTGTCGGTGGCCACCGGCGTGTGCCTGTATGAAGTCGTTCGTCAACGCCAAACCTGAGACCACGATGTCATTCCGGGCTATTCAGACGTCATTCCGGACAACACAGACGTCATTCCGGACTTGATCCGGAATCCACACTCAGAACGAAAATGAATCCCGGATATTTGCCTGGCAAATACCGGGATGACGATTTTAACCATGGGCGGCTCCTGGCCGCGATTGGTGATACCGGTTTTGTTTAATCAATAAGATGCTATACCATCCGCAGTCATGGAACTGAACACCAAATGCTGTTTGCAATTACCGGCCTGGGTCGAACCGTTCGTTGCCAGCCGGCAAGGCCCGCTCTCGACCACCAGCGAGCGCATGCAATTGGCCATTGACCTGGCCGGGGAAAACGTGAGGCAGGGTACCGGCGGTCCGTTCGGCGCACTCGTGGTCAATGAAGCCAACGGGGAACTGGTTGCGTTGGGTGTCAACCTGGTCACTTCCAGCGGGCTTTCCATCGCACATGCCGAGATCGTGGCGTTGACACTGGCCCAGGCATCGGTCGGCGAATGGAATTTGTCCCACGGTGACCCATTGCAACTGGTGACCTCTTGTGAGCCCTGTGCGATGTGTTTCGGGGCGGTGCCGTGGTCGGGCATCAAGAGCCTGGTATGCGGCGCGCGCAAGAAGGACGCCGAGGCTGCCGGGTTTGATGAAGGTGACAAACCGGGCCACTGGGTCAGGTCCCTGCAACGCCGGGGTATCGTGGTGCAATGCAGCGTGTTGCGTGACCAGGCGGCAGCGGTACTGGCCAGTTATCGCGAGGGCGGCGGGACGATTTACAACGCCGGTAACACCGGGGATGACCCGAAATGACAAAAACGCCGAATTTACGGGTTTCATTGGCACAAATCTCACCCGCCTGGCTCGACCGCGCGGCCACGCTGGCGAAGGTGGAGAAATCCATCAAACAGGCGGCAGGCGAGGGCAGCCAACTGGTTGTTTTCGGTGAGGCCCTGGTTCCGGGTTACCCGTTCTGGCCGGATCTCACCGGTGGCGCGCAATTCGACTCAGCCGTGCAAAAGGACCTGTTTGCACACTATTCATCGCAGGCGGTCGATATCGATGCGGGTGATTTACACGGTGTATGTGAGGTGGCCCGTGAGAATTCGTGTGCGGTTTACCTGGGCTGTATCGAACGCCCGGCTGACCGTGGCGGCCAGAGCCTGTACGCAAGCCTGGTTTACATCACCCCCGGGGGACAGATCGGCTCGGTGCACCGCAAATTGTGCCCGACCTACGAAGAGCGCCTGGTGTGGTCGGCCGGTGACGGTCATGGCTTGCAGGTACACGACCTCGCGGGATTCCGGGTCGGCGGGTTGAATTGCTGGGAAAACTGGATGCCATTGCCACGCGCGGCCCTGTACGCCCAGGGTGAAAACGTGCACGTGGCGGTATGGCCTGGCAGCGAGCGAAATACTGCCGACATCACCCGTTTCATTGCCCGCGAATCACGTTCCTGGGTCTTGTCGGTCTCTGCCCTGATGCACGCCGACTGGATCGGGGACGGTATGCCGCACGCAGACATGATCAAGCAGTCCGTCTCAGGCTGGATGACGGACGGTGGTTCATGCATCGCCGGCCCTGATGGCCAGTGGCTACTGGAGCCACAGACGCAGAAAGAAGGCGTGTTCAGCGCCGAACTGGACCTGGCAGCGGTGCGCCGGGAGCGGCAGAATTTTGACCCCGCCGGGCATTATGCCCGCCCGGATGTCACCCGCCTCACGGTTGACAGGACCCGGCAAAATACTGTCAATTTCAAAGACTGAATCACCGTTTTGCAGAAAAGCGTGATCCTGCTGATCTGCGGCGGACACTCATTGTGCTTACCAGGTCGGGCAAGGATTTGGCGCAACAGATCGAGCAATTGAATAAAGAGGTCGAGGCGGTCTACCTGCAGTTGTTTGAGGAGATTGGCGTTGATCTTTTTGCAGCGTTGATCAAGGCGAAGCAGGCCCTAGTTCAATTTCATTTAAAAATGATGATTGGAAATCAAGATGATTGACAGTATGCAAAAAGCTGCACGAAATGATCTGGCAATAACGCTCTTGTTCATTGCTGTTGTCAATGTCACCGTCTACCAGCTTACCTGGGTTTACGCGGGCCCGATCACTGCCCTTTGCGCAATTATTCTTACCACGATGATCATCCGCCGGCGCGGTATCAGTTGGGGTGATCTTGGCCTGCGCCGGCCCAAAAGTATCTGGATCACGCTGGGACAGACGGTTGTCACCTTCATCGGGACGGGTGTGGTTCTGTATATCGCCTACCAATTTGCGGGTCTCTATTTCGAAAAAATGGAAACCACGGTTTCCCGATTTGGTGACATGGAAGGCAATCTTCCCCTTTACCTGTGGTGGGTTCTGCTCGGGTGGGTGTGCGGGGGCTTTTTCGAAGAGATGTTGTTCCGTGGATTTCTGCTCAACCGCATCGAGACGATGTTTGGCCAGCACTGGCTCTCAACAACGCTCGCAATCGTCTTTCAGGCAGCAATCTTCGGGCTGGTACACTTTTACTACCAGGGCGCCTTTGGTGCGGTAACAATTTTCGCTGCAGCCTGTTTCATCGG
>JAPHTE010000110.1 GCA_026196445.1 Lysobacterales bacterium | reverse complement strand
TTGCGACTGCTCCGCCATACTCATACCTTTAAAATAGACCGCCATGGCAAAGGCCGCGACCTGGGCATCGCTGACTTCCCCATTGGCGATACCAGCAACGAGACTGCGGATGGCGTCCGCGGTCAACTCCTGGCCGTCGCGCTTGGCTTTGATCAGTTCCTGAGGCAACAACATACGCTACATAATAGCAGTGATTCAAACCAATTTGATAAAAGTCCTGCAGATTCCGAAAGCTATTGTCAGACCTTCGAGTAACGCATTAGCCTGTAAATTGTACCCGTTTACTTCTTGAAAACGCCGCACAGGTGCGCCTGGACGAAAGGTTGGACTGGGTGCCAATAGCCGTCGCTATTGGCCGAAGGAAACTCAAGCCCAGGCGTGCCTGGGCAAGTCTTTTATTGGTAAATGGACGCGATATACGGGCTTTATCCGCATTTAGAGTAACCGCACGACAGGCAGGTGGCACAGTTATCCATCACCACCACGGCCTTGGTATGGCACTTGTAGCACAAGGTAGCCGAGGCAGGGTAACCGGCATCCTCTCCGGATGCGTCAGCATCTTTTTTGTGTTTTTCGCCCCCGGCTTCAGCGCGTTTCTGATCGAGTATCAGTTTCTGTTGCTCAGATAACTCGTCTTTTTCCATCAGGCCGATCTTCTGCATGTGGTGCGCGATCACGTCACCGATTTCAGCGATGATGGAAGGCATGAACTTGCCACCCGGTTTGAAATATCCACCTTTCGGGTCAAATACAGCTTGCAGTTCATCAGCCAGGAAGGTCACGTCACCACCCTTGCGGAAAACGGCCGACATCAGGCGTGTCAGGGCCACGATCCACTGGAAATGGTCCATGTTCTTGGAGTTGATAAAAATCTCGAACGGGCGGCGTTGTTCGAATTCCGTACCCGAATTGAGCACGATATCGTTGATGGTCACGTACATCGCGTGGTCATCGAGTGGCGTCTTGATCTTGTAGGTTGAACCCTCGAGCGACTCCATGCCTTCGGGACGCATGACTTTTTCAGTCATCCGGATCACCTTGGCCGAAGTACGTGCCTCCCGCTCCTCTGCAGCGGCTTTCCTGGCGGCCCGTTCTTCTTCCGGTTTGACCACCTCGTAACCCGCAATGGTTTTGCTAATCTTTATCGTCATCGTTTAATAAAATCTCGCCTAGAATTTCCCGTAATAACCCTCTTTCAGAGCGTCAAACAGATTGGCAGCCGTGTGCACTTCACCGTCGTACTCGATTTCCTCATTGCCCTTGACCTCGATGACATCGCCATCGTCGAGCACAAAGCGGTATGTCGTATTGGCCAGGTCGCGCTCCTTGACCAGGACGCCCTGAAACGCTTCCGGGTTGAAACGGAACGTCGTACAACCTTTCAGGTCCTTGTCATGCGCGTAGGTGTAAATTTCCTTGAATTCTTCGTAGGGATACTCAGTTGGCACGTTGGCTGTCTTGGAAATGGATGAATCAATCCACTTCTGCGCAGCCGCCTGGATATCCACGTGTTCGGTTGGTGTAATGTCGTCGGCCGTGACGAACTGCTCCGGGAGCATCGTATCCGGGTCGGTAGAGTCCGGCATGGCGTCCGGGTTGACCAGGTCGCGGTAAGCCAGTAACTCGTAACTATAGACTTCGACTTTTTCCTTGCTCTTCTTGCCTTCACGAATGACGTTGCGACTGTAGTGGTGAGCAAAGCTGGGCTCAATGCCATTGGAGGCGTTGTTGGCCAGTGACAGTGAAATCGTGCCGGTCGGGGCAATCGACGTGTGATGGGTAAAACGCCCGCCTTCTTTGGCCAGGGCCTTTACCAGCCCGGGATTGACCTCGGCCACCCTTTGCATGTAACGGCTGTATTGCGCGTGCAATTCCGATCCGCGCAGGGTATCGCCGATCTTGTGACCGTCGGCCACCATTTCCGGCCGCTTGCGAAGCATTTCCGCGGTGACCGTGAACTGTTCTTCCATGATCGGAGCGGGACCTTTCTCACGGGCCAGTTCCAGCGACTCTTCCCAACCGGCGATGGCCATGTCACGGGCCACCTGCTCGGTAAATTCGATCGATTCTTCGGAACCGTACTTCATACCCATCAGGGTCAGCGTCGAACCCAGGCCCAGGAAACCCATGCCGTGCCGGCGTTTACGGTTAATCTCGTCACGCTGCTTGCCCAGTGGCAGTCCATTGATTTCAACCACATTATCCAGCATACGTGTGAACACCTTCACGACTTTCCGGTACTCATCCCAATTAAATTTCGCCTCGTCCGTGAACGGGTTTTCGACAAAACGCGTCAGGTTGATGGAACCAAGCAGGCAGGCGCCGTAGGGTGGCAGGGGTTGTTCACCACAGGGGTTGGTCGCGCGGATGTTCTCACAGAACCAGTTATTGTTCATCTCGTTGATGCGATCGACAAGAATGAACCCGGGCTCTGCAAAATCGTAGGTGGATGACATGATCATGTCCCACATACGACGCGCCGGAATCTTCTTGTATACCTTGCAAGCCACCAGGCCGTCTTCGCGCTTGACGTATTCTTCGGTCGTTGGCCATTCCCGCCACAGCACCTCGTCCGGGTTATCCAGGTCCAGTTCAGATGCCTCGCTGGGCGTGATGGGGAATGCCAGTGCCCAATCGTCGCCCCTGGCGACAGCCCGCATGAATTCATCCGTGATCAACAGGGAACAATTGAACTGGCGCAGGCGGCCATTCTCACGCTTGGCGCGGATGAACTCCATGACATCCGGGTGTCCGATTTCGAAGGTTGCCATCTGTGCGCCGCGACGCCCCCCGGCAGAAGACACCGTGAAACACATCTTGTCATAGATGTCCATGAAGCTCAGCGGGCCTGAAGTGTAGGCACCGGCGCCTGATACATAGGCCCCCTTGGGACGCAGGGTCGAAAATTCGTAGCCAATACCGCAGCCGGCCTTAAGCGTCAGGCCCGCTTCGTGGACCTTGTCCAGGATGCCATTCATGGAATCCTGGATGGTTCCGGAAACAGTACAGTTAATGGTCGAGGTCGCCGGTTTATGATCACGGGCGCCGGCGTTGGAAATGATGCGACCGGCAGGAATCGCACCACGGCGCAGTGCCCACAGAAACGCTTCGTACCATTGCTCACGCAATTCCCTGGTCTTCTCGACCTTGGATATGGCTAATGCGACACGCTTATAGGTTTCATCGATATTCGCGTCAATGCATTCACCAATTTTTGATTTTAAGCGGTACTTTTTGTCCCAGATGTCCAAGGACGCTTCCTGGAAAGGAACTGCTTGAATATCAGTGCCTATGGCTTCAACACGAACACTGCTCATTAATTATCCTGCATAATTACTTGGTTTTATTTGATTATAAGCACAAGTTATTGTGCCTTCCCCGCTCGGACAACACAAGATATTGTGTCTGAGGTGGTAAAAGATACCGTTGAAAACAAAAGCTGTCAAATGTACTTGCACGTATGGAGCTTTCAACCCGGAAAACTGTAAATGTCATTAAATTCAATGATATATGATTCTTGTGACGTTTTTTGAGCAATAAGCGTCCTGTAATAAAGTCACGGAAACCTTGTCAATCAACGCTTTCGTTTCATCGCAAACCTTAAAATTTTTGGAGATTCCTTAATGAAACATTGTTTAAAACCCGTTCACGCCCTGACTGCCATCGCCCTCTTCTTCGCCACGCCGAGTTTCGCCGATGAAGAAAAAAGCCTGGTGGTTTCAATAGAAACCGACGACATCAGCCTGACTGAAATGGATGTGGGCTCGCTGGCCATCGGTGAATCAAAGACCATTGAAACCGAAACCGGCCAGGTCATCGATCTGTTACGTACAGTCGACGACGTTGAAATCTACATTAATGGCGAACTGGTCGACATTGGGTTCGGCCACGATCCCGACAGCCAGATCCACGTAATCCGCAAACACGTGGAGTTTGCCTGTGACGAGGAAGACGAAAGCAGTTGCGAAAAGCACGTGGTGATCCGCGCGGGTGACGACCATGATGTATTTTCCTGGGCACTGGCGGAAGATGCAGAAATGTTGCTTCCCGATGACATTGAAATCACCTGTTTCAGCGACGAGGATGGCGATTGCGTCGAACACATGGCCTGGATCACCGAAGGTGGAGAAATCAACATCGGGTCTCTGCACGAGGAACACCTTGACGTCGATGGCCACAAGTTCATCATCATTACGAGCAAGGCCGATAGCGACGGCTGAAACCAGCATTTGCTTCTATACTGGTACCCTGCCCGGTCGATGGCCGGGTGGGTATTTTTGTGATTTGACCCGATGAGACGTCATGCTGCATATCATCCTTTATCAACCCGAGATTCCGCCCAACACCGGCAATATCATCCGCCTGTGTGCGAATACCGGCGCCAGGCTGCACCTGGTCGGTCCACTGGGATTCCAACTGGATAACGGCCGCCTGAAGCGGGCAGGACTCGATTATCGGGACATGGCCCGTGTATGGTCATACACCAGTTGGTCCGAATTCCTGTCGCAACACCCGCAAATGCGGCTCTGGGCATTCAGCACACGCGCGAGTAAGCCGTATGACAGGGCCCTTTTCAAAAAGGGAGATGGTCTGCTGTTTGGCCCTGAGACCCGCGGCCTGCCTGATCCGGTACTTGAGAGGTGTGGCCCCGAGCACTGCCTGTGTTTGCCGATGGTTAGCAACTCACGCAGCCTGAACCTGTCGAACACGGTAGCGGTAGGCCTGTACGAGGCCTGGCGTCAACTGGGATTTGACATGAGCATCTGAATCTTTCTTACCAATGGAATATTCGGATCAGCCCGCATATTGCACCGGAATGCCGGTTGATGGTTTGGGGCTTGAATGACAAACAGTTAGGTTTCCACAACCCAATTGCTCGTTCCAGGGTGACTAAAGACCGGCTGGTGCAGTGGATGGTCTAACCGTACTCAGGCTTTTGCTCACGTGCCAATAAGCGGGCCACGCCTTCTACCGGGTCCCAACCATGGTGGATAATGCCATTGACCTGTTTCGAAATCGGCATACTGATTTTGTACTCCCGCGCCAGGCGCTGTACTTCAACGGCACTGTTGACGCCTTCGACCACCTGACCGATTTCGGCCACGGCCTCCTCGACCGTCTTGCCCATACCCAATGCCAGGCCCAATCGCCGGTTACGTGACAAATCGCCGGTACAGGTCAGCATCAGGTCGCCAGCACCGGCGAGACCCATCAGGGTTTCCGGTTTGGCATTCATGACGACACCGAGCCGCATCATTTCGGCCAGCCCACGGGTGACCAGTGCGGCCCGCGCATTGTCGCCCAGTTTCATGCCGTCACAGATACCGGTTGCCACGGCCATGACGTTTTTAACCGCGCCACCGAGTTCGGCGCCGATCATGTCGCCACTGGTGTAGGCCCTGAAACGCCCGCCGTGCAGGGCACAAGCCATGGTGTGGGTGAAGTCATCGTCCGAGCCCGCGACCGTTACCGCTGTCGGCAGGTTGGCGGCCACTTCCTTTGCGAAGGACGGCCCCGTAACGATGGCCAGCGCGGTATCGGGTAACAGTTCCCTGGCAACCTCGTGCAACAAGCGTCCGCTTCCAGGCTCAAACCCCTTGCAACCCCAGGCAACGCCCTGGGCCGGCGTCAGCACCTCGCGTATTTCGGCGATTACCGCCCCGAAGGCATGGCTGGGCGTGACCAGCAATACGTGATCGGCGGCCCGAACCGCGGCGCGCGCGTCGGTCTCAATACCGATGGATACGGGGATCTCGATACCCGGAAGATAACGTTCGTTGCGCCGCGTGGCACGTATCTGCAGGATATTTTCCGTGTCGCGGTCCCACAGGATGCTGCGGGAGCCGCTACGGTCCAATTGCAGGGCCAGCGCGGTCCCCCAGGAACCGGCACCAAGCACGGCGATGACCGCTGGTTGTTTCTGCATATTCGGCCCGGTGACTAAATCAGGCGTTGCCCTGGACTTCCAAATCCTCGGCAGCGGCACCCGCTTGTTCCTGTGCCTCCTTCAAACGTTGCGCGTAGATCTGGTCAAAATTGAGCGGTTGCAAAACAAGCGGCGGAAATCCGCCATCGGCGACCAGGTCAGTGATCAACCGGCGCGCATAGGGGAACAGCGTATGCGGACATAACGTGTTGAGGGCCGCGTGCAGGCCCTGCTCGTTCAAACCGTTGATACCGAAAATACCGGCCTGCTGAACTTCGGCCAGGTACGCCGTCTTTTCATCGAGGTTAGCCGTGACGGTCACTGTCAATACGACTTCGTGGACGTTATCCGCGAGGTTTTCGACTTTTTGTGCAAGGTTCATCTTGATTTCAACCTGCCCGTCCTCCTGGAAAATCTGGGGCGCGTTGGGAATCTCAAATGATACGTCTTTGACATACAGTTTCTGGAGTTGGAATTGTGCTTGCTGTTGCTGCTGTTTCGTAGCAGCATCCTGGTTCTGTTCTTCTGCCATTATCCTGGTTCTCTTTGGGATTGATTAGTAATGTCATTTAACTACGATGAAATGACGAGGGGAAAATTATCTCATTACAGCACCTGAATAACCAGATGATTGAAATTGCTTACTTGTTCGTTAATGGATACTGGTCTGCTTTCCATTGCGTGACACCACCCTTGAGGACTGTCACGTCACTGGCACCGAGCTTGACCAGCCTGGCCGCAGCCTGATGTGCGGTCTGCCCGTTTTTACACACAACCAACACTGGCCCGTCTTTCAATTTTTCCAGCTCCGGGTCCGGTTTGCTGAAGCGTGACAACGCGACGTTTTTCGAACCCGCCAGGTGGCCCTTCGAGAAGTCCGCGGAGTTTGAAATATCCACGATTTGGACCTCGTCACGATTGATCTTTTGCACGGCCTGGGCGGTGGTCAATTCCGAGTAACCTCTTGTGCGTCGGCTGATTTCCGTCCAGACCAGCAACAACACAATCGCCACAAATGCTGTCACCAGCATGATCTGGTTACCCGCGAATTCAATCAACTGTTCCACTTCCTGGTCTCCTGGTAATCTTCCGGCAGCCGTAGCCGCGATCTGTATTATGTATTTTTTACACGCCGTTTTACACTGCGGCTGACGGGATGTTGTGAAATAATGTAGTCACAGCAGTACAGGTTTTCGAATCACTTGCACATACTCGTCGCCATTACGATTTCGTGCCTGTGTCATGTTGTGGCACCGGTACGGATTTGCAAGACCTCGCCGCGCATTTTGTAACCGGAAAGCGTCATGACCGGGAACCATTGCCCCGATTTTTTTACCAAGGTGACAGCACCTTGAAAACTGAACAAATGCCTGGAAGCCCGATGACAGAAACAACCACCACGAAAGCGGTCAAAAAACCATCGTTCAGACCGTTGGTGCTGATGATCCTGGATGGATGGGGCCATCGTGAAGATGCACCGGACAACGCCATCGCCCGGGCCCGCACGCCCAATTGGGACTGGCTGCGACAAAATGGTTGCCATAGCACCATCGAGACATCGGGCGAATATGTCGGCCTGCCGGCAGGCCAAATGGGGAACTCGGAAGTCGGGCACATGAACATCGGCGCCGGACGCATCGTGCACCAGGATTTCACACGTATCAGCCAGGCCATCAAGGATGGCAGCTTCGCCGACAACCCGGCGCTGGTCAAAGCAATTTCAGCCAGCCGTGAGCAGCGTTCGACACTGCACCTCATGGGCCTGTTATCCCCGGGCGGTGTACACAGTCACGAGGATCATTTCCTGGCCATGGTGCAAATGGCTGCCGACCGCGGCGCGCACCGGATCCGCGTGCACGCGTTCCTGGATGGCCGCGATACCCCACCGCGCAGCGCAGCGCAGTCCATCGTCCGGATGCAGGCTTGCCTGGACGGCGTGAATGACGCCGCCTTCGCCAGTATTTGTGGCCGTTATTTTGCGATGGACCGTGACAAGCGCTGGGATCGGGTTGAAAAGGCCTGGGCCATGTTGGTCAATGCTGATGCACCTTA
>JAPHTE010000080.1 GCA_026196445.1 Lysobacterales bacterium | reverse complement strand
TGGCGGCCTTCCAGGCCGGCAGTGTTGCGATCGCGTTGCAGGGCCAGAGCTCCATCGTATTTATGCCGGGCTACGGGTTCATCTTTACAGCCGTGGTCACGCTGACGGCAGGTACATTGTTCCTGATGTGGCTGGGTGAGCAGATCACAGAGCGTGGTGTGGGTAACGGTATTTCGCTGATCATCTTTGCGGGTATCGTCGCCCGTTTGCCAGCTTCAATCGCGGGTACGTTGGAACTGGTCAACACCGGCCAGCTGAGCATACCCGCAGTGCTGTTCATCTTGGCGCTTATCCTCGGCGTGATTTACTTCATCGTCAAGGTCGAGCGCGGCCAACGCCGTATCACCGTGAACTATGCCCAACGCCAGGGCCGGGTTGCTTACCAGCACCAGGCAACCCACTAGCCGTTGAAACTGAATATGTCTGGGGTTATCCCGGCGATCTTCGCATCCAGCCTGGTGATTTTCCCATCCACGCTGGCAACCTGGTTTTCCAGTTCGGACAACCTCGGTTGGTTGACGGATATCGCGGCTGCACTGAGCCCGGGCAACCTGCCGTACACGATTCTGTATTCAAGTCTGATCATATTTTTCTGTTTCTTCTACACGGCGTTGGTATTCAACTCCAAGGAAACGGCAGACAACCTGAAACGGTCCGGTGCATTCATACCCGGTATCCGTCCGGGTCGTCACACGGCAGATTACATTGATAACGTGCTGACCCGCCTGACCATGGTCGGTTCGCTTTACCTGGTGGCGGTTTGCCTGCTACCGGACGTGCTCAGGGTTGTCTGGGCGGTACCGTTCTATTTTGGCGGCACCTCGGTGCTGATCGTTGTGGTTGTCATCATGGACTTCATTGCCCAGGTGCAGGCGCATTTGATATCGCACAAGTACGACAACCTGATGAAAAAGGCGAACCTGAAGTCCTATGGGCGCTCAGGTGTGGTGCGCCGCTAGGTTGGATTTGAGAGCATGGCTACGGTCATGCAATTGTCGGTGGTAGATGCCGGGCCGGGTCGCCGGGCCAGTGAAACCACCTTTGTAAAGGAAGGAGAGCTGCAATGAAGGTGCAAGCTTCAGTTAAAAAGATTTGCCGGAATTGCAAAATTGTTCGACGCAGGGGCGTGATTTACGTCATTTGCAAGGACAAGAAACATAAGCAAAGACAGGGCTGATTCAGTTTGCTTCAGGGCATAGACAGCTTTTACCGGATAAACCGATTCGATATAATGTACTGTTTTACTTTTAACAGTACCAACAGTAGCAGGAGTACGTAGTATGGCTCGCATCGCGGGAGTCAACATACCAGACCAGAAGCACGCATGGGTTGCTTTGACCACCATTTATGGTATCGGGCGGACACGTGCCTTAGAAATTTGTGAGGCGGCGAAAGTTTCCCCGAGCACAAAGATGAGGGACCTGACCGAACATGAAGTCGAGGCTATTCGCGGCGAAGTTGCAAAGCTTTCCGTGGAGGGTGATTTGCGCCGCGAGGTTGCAATGAATCTCAAGCGTCTGATGGATCTCGGTTGTTACCGAGGCCTTCGCCATCGCCGTGGTTTGCCGGTGCGTGGCCAACGTACCAAGACGAACGCCCGTACCCGCAAGGGTCCGCGTCGTCCGATCAAGCGTTAACAGGTGAATTAACATGGCGAAGCAAAAAGCTAAAACGAAAAAGAAGGTCAAAAAGGTCGTGGTCGATGGGATCGCCCACGTACATGCTTCTTTTAACAATACGATCATTACGCTCAGCGACAGGCAGGGTAATGTACTTTCGTGGGCCACTTCCGGCGGTGCCGGTTTCCGTGGTTCACGCAAGAGCACGCCGTTTGCTGCCCAGGTCGCCGCGGAAGCTGCCGGCCGCACAGCGCTGGATTTCGGTTTGAAAAACCTCGAAGTCCGTGTCAAGGGTCCGGGGCCGGGCCGTGAGTCGTCTGTCCGCGCGCTAAACGCGCTGGGTTACAAAATTACCAATATCATCGACGTGACGCCGATCCCGCA
>JAPHTE010000100.1 GCA_026196445.1 Lysobacterales bacterium | reverse complement strand
TGGAGCTGATAATGTAGCGGTTTTCCGGCAAGTTTTGGATACTTGGGGATATGGGTAATGACAAGCAATAACGATGAGTTTGAACTCTGGGACCTCCGTGTAGAGGTCATCGGTGACCAGCAAACCATGGTATGTTCACACAAGGCTGGAGACCATTTTGAAGTCTCTGGCGAAAACCTGAAACTACCACCCAACCAGTCTTTCTCCATTTATGCGCTGGCTGCCATTCTGCCGCTGCTTCCGGCCAAACAGCGCCAGACACACGGAAATGACTGGATGACCACCGATGCCGAAATCGCCTGTCCCGACCCTCATTGCGGCGCCCGCTTCAGGATCACGCGCACCGGAAAATCTACTTTTCGGCACAGTGAAACGACCGTTGTTCCGTTGAGCTGTGCGACTGATGAATGAGGTCGAGCGGGTCGAGCTTGCACCCGGCTACTCGATCGCACGTGTTATCAATGGCTGCTGGCAACTCACACCGGACCACGGTGGTGGCCCGGGCTCGGAAGCAGAAACGCTGAGGTTTTTTGCCGAGCTCGTCGAGCATGGTTTCACGACGTTTGATTGTGCCGATATCTATACCGGTGTTGAACAGTTGCTGGGAAAGTTCCGCCTCGGCCTGGCCGATCCTGACAGGATTCAGATTCACACGAAGTTTGCCCCTGACAGGAACACGCTGCACGCCCTGAACAACAAGGATATCGATGCGTCAATCGACCGGTCACTCAGGCGACTCGGCGTAGAGCAGCTCGACCTGCTCCAGTTTCATTGGTGGGATTACGACACACCCGGTTTGCACAACCTGGTCGACCGGCTGGTCCGGGCCCAGCGGGCCGGGAAAATCCGACTGCTCGGCACGACCAATTTCGATACCGCTCATATGCGCGAGATCATCGCGGGTGGTGCAGACATCGTGTCCCTGCAATCACAGTATTCCCTGCTCGATAGGCGGCCGGAAAAGCAGATGGCAAACCTGGCAGCTCAAACCGGTATTGTGCTGCTGCCCTACGGCGTACTGGCTGGAGGATTCCTGACCGGGAAGTACCTGCATGCCCCCTCCCCGGCCTCAATGAACCGTTCGTTGCAAAAATACCGCCTGATCATCGATGAGACCGGCGGTTGGAGCGCATTGCAGGAACTGCTGGAACTGCTGGATGAAATCGCCCGCAGGCACGGGACAAGCATCGGTGCAATTGCGACACGCTGGGTCCTGGACCGGCCCCACGTGGCGGCAGTGATCCTGGGCATCGGCAGTCAATCCCGGGCCCGGGATAACCTCGCATTGGCCAACCTGCAACTCGATGAAAGGGACCGGCAGGCGATCGCTTGCCTGCTGCAGAAGCAAACCATACCAGCGGGTGACATGTATGAGCTGGAGCGGGATCCAGGCGGGCCGCACACGAAAATCATCAAGATGAACCTGCACGACGGGGAAGACCGGCAATGAGTTCACGCAACGGCATTGCAGCTGAGCGAAAATGGTCTTCGAACCTGATGTTCATGGCGGCCGCGATCGGCAGTGCGGTCGGAATCTCGAACGTCTGGAAATTCACTTACGTGGCCGGCGAAAACGGCGGCGGTGCGTTCGTGCTGGTCTACGTGGCCGCGATTGCCTTTGTCGCTTTGCCGGCATTGATCGCAGAATTCCTGGTCGGGCGCAGGGGTGGTGCAAGCGTCGTCAAGACCATGGACAACCTCGCACAGCGCGAGGGTATCCATCGGGCCTGGCGCTGGTATGGCCAGATGGCGGCCCTCGGTGCATTTATCGCGCTCAGCTTTTACTCGGTCGTGGCCGGATGGACCATAGACTACTTCTACCACGCCATGGCGACGGGGTTCACGGGTATCTCCCCTGATCAGTCCTCTGCAACGCTTGACCGGCTGATGAGCAGCCCGGGGCGCATGATCGTCTCGCAGTTAGTGTTCCTCGGTCTTACCGCCGTAACAGTAGCCGCCGGCGTACGCCGTGGTCTCGAGAACGTGTTGCGCTGGTTGACCCCTGCGCTATTTGTAATCCTCTTTGCCCTGCTCATCTATGCCATGATCGAAGGTGATTTTGCCGCCGGCGCCAAATTCCTTTTTGTTCCTGATTTCTCCATGTTGAATTCTCAGACCGTGCTGCTGGCCGTTGGCCAGGCATTCTTTTCCCTCGGTATCGGGCTCGGTGTGCTGTTGACCATCGGCGCGTACATGGACCGGAAAACCTCTATCGTAAAGTCAGCGATCGTGGTTGCTGCTGCGGATGGTGGCGTCGCCCTGATCGCGGGCCTGGCGATATTTCCAGTGGTGTTCGCACAGGGCTTATCGCCCGCCGAAGGTCCCGGCCTTATTTTCGAGACCTTGCCGATCGCCTTTGGCCAAATGCC
>JAPHTE010000153.1 GCA_026196445.1 Lysobacterales bacterium | reverse complement strand
GGAATTACGGCTGGAGGTTTCCATGCCGAATGAAGGATTGGCCTCCAGCACCAGCACTTCCCGTCCCGTCAGCGTCAGTTCACGCGCAACCGCCAGCCCGACGACGCCGGCGCCGATGACGATGGTATCTGCAGTTTCAGTGCTCATGGGAAACTGTAATCGTGCTGCCGCCCGTTTACCCCCGCCTGAGTGCTAATCCGTAATGCGGAAATACTTGGCGTTTCTCCTGGCGATCTTCGTGGCCAGCCAGGGCAGGTAACGGGCCATGAACACGATGGCCTTGTATTGCCGGCCTGGTACCACGATCGGTTTGACCCGTTCCGCTTCCATGGCTTCGATACAGTCAGCGATAACGTCCTCTGCCTTCAACCAAAGGTAATCCGGCAGCTGGCTGATCATTTCGCGTGTGCCATTGACGTCGTGGAATTCGCTATAGGTGAAACCCGGACACAGGGCCGTGACCTTGATTCCATCGCGCCAGTTTTCGAGTGCCAGCGACTGGCTGAACCTGATCAGGAATGACTTGCTGGCGCCGTACAGGGTGTGACCGGCGACCGGCTCTACCAGGCCGGCCACCGAAGCCACGTTGACGATGAAGCCACGCTTGCGTTGTTGCATACCCGGCAGCAATCGCCAGGTCAGTTCGCATACGGCGGTCACCATGACCTGGATGAAATCAGCATGGTCCTGCCAGCCAGGCACGTGGAAATTGCCCGGCAGGCCGAAACCCGCATTGTTGACCAGGTATTCGACCTCCACGCCCTCCTGTTCCAGGCGCTTTACGACCATTTCACAGGCGTCTCGTTGTGCGAGGTCGGCGGTAATGACCAGGCTGTCGACGTCATATTTTTGTCGCAGTTCGTCTGCGAGTTCCCGCAGACGCTCTTCACGCCGGGCCACCAGCACCAGCTTGTAGCCCTTCGCAGCCAGCTGCCGGCAGAACTCGGCACCGAGCCCCGCTGATGCGCCTGTCACCAGCGCCCATGGTTTCTGTGTGTTATCGTCCATTTTTCAATTAAGTCCGCTGAAGGTGAACCATATAAAGTTGATACGGGTATGCTACTACACTAAGGGTGGATAATTCGTCCCCGGTCTGTTTTGTCGATTCTTGATGTAATCTTGACGTACATCATTTTTTTTTCGGTCCGGGTGCATCATTATCCGCAACGGTTTTGCCCTTGTGCGGAACATGGCGTATGGGTATGCTTGCGCGCCTCTGAGTAACCGGCTACAAACTAGGACAATAACGATGAGAAAAATTCTTGTTGCGGGAAACTGGAAAATGCACGGGTCCAAAGCCATGGTTCGCGAGTTGCTCGAAGGGCTGTTGGCGGGCAGTGCCGCCGATGGCAAGGCCGACCTGGTCGTTTTCCCTTCATTCCCTTACCTGTCATTGGCAGAATCAATTTTATCCGGCAGCCATATCCGTTTTGGCGGCCAGAATCTGAACCCGCATTCCCAGGGTGCACACACGGGTGAGACCAGCGGTAGCATGCTGAAAGATATGGGCTGCCACTACGTGCTGACCGGGCATTCTGAGCGGCGTTCCATCTACGGTGAAAGCGATCACGATGTCGCGTTGAGGTTCGAAGCCGCATTGCAGGCGAAACTGCACCCGGTGTTGTGTGTGGGTGAAACGCTGGAAGAACGTGAACAGGGGTTAACCGAAGCCGTCGTAGGACGCCAACTCGATGCCGTGATCAACCATCTCGGCAAGGATGCCCTGCGCAAGGCGGTCATCGCTTACGAACCGGTGTGGGCAATCGGCACCGGCGTGACGGCGTCACCGCAACAGGCACAGGACGTGCACGCATTTATACGTGACAAACTCAGGTCTCTGGATGATATAATAGCCGGTCATCTACGGATACTTTACGGCGGCAGTGTTAAAGGTAGCAATGCCGCCGAGTTGTTTGCCCAGAGTGATATCGACGGTGGACTTGTTGGAGGAGCTTCCCTGACAGCCGAAGACTTCCTCGCAATTTACAGCGCCGTCAGTTAGTTGGGTGCTCTACAATACGGAATAATTTATGCAGGTTTTAAACATTTTTCACGTGCTCATCGCGATCGCGATGATTGCATTTATCCTGATACAGAAGGGCGCTGGCGCCACGGCCGGCGCCGCATTCGGAAGTGGCGCTTCGGGCACGGTTTTTGGGGCCCGTGGTGCGGGAAATTTTTTGTCGCGTTCAACCTGGGTGCTGGCTGCCCTTTTTTGCCTGATCAGCCTGAGTATGGCGGTGATCGCTTCGCG
>JAPHTE010000390.1 GCA_026196445.1 Lysobacterales bacterium | reverse complement strand
TGGCAAACACACCGATCTGGCTGCCGGCGCCTGCCAGCAAGACCGTGGGTGCGTTCAGCGCCTGATCAGAACCAGCGGCCACAATACAAGGAACCTGAGCCAGATGCCCACATACACCAGCCAGCGGAAAGGTAAAAATGTAGAGCTTGCCTGGAATTTCCTGAAAAATCTCACCATGCCGAGATGTTTATGGAAATGTACCCAGCTGGGACGTTTGCGGCTGGATAAACCCTGGTAATGGATGCACCCGGCACCGGGTACGTAGAGACATTGCCAACCCTCGAGTTTCAAACGGTACATCAGGTCCAGGTCTTCACAGTGCAAGGTATAGTTCTCATCGAGGAAACCGACATCTTCCAGGGCCTCACGCCGGACCAGCATGCAGGCACCGCTGACCGCATCGCAGGAAATCGCTTCCTGACCCAACTTCGAAGTGTCAACTTCAACACCGGCCATAAACGGAAACCATCGGCCCAGACGCCACAGCCCACTGGCTGTCATAAGAGATTTCCACGGTGTGGGGAAGCGTCGCACCGTCGCGCGCTGCATACGACCATTTTTATCACGCACGGCCGGCCCGGCCAGGGCTGAACGCGGATCTGGTATAAGGGCTGACTGCAACCGCTCGAGGGTATCCGCCTCGACGATGCAATCGGGGTTCAAAACCAGTATCCAGTCCGCCGTCGAACGGCGCGCAACCGCGTTGATCGCGGGTGCAAACCCAAGGTTGGCCTGGTTGAACAGGAACTCGATGCCCGAGCGGTCTCCATATAGGTTACGCAGACGCTCCGCGCTGCCGTCATCCGATGCATTGTCAATTACAATTATTCTGCTGTGCCGGGTACCCGTGCGCACTGCGTTCACACAGCGCTGCAAGGCTTCACCAGCGTTGTAATTGACTATGATCGTATCGATGGACATTGGCGTTCATGATTTATGCAGCAAGCGACGCCACCAGGAGCGTTTTGCAACTCCCGCCTGCTCAGACCCGGTGCTTAATTCCGCAATCTTCTTCTCCAGACCAGCAATGATGCCACCGGCCGCCATGTTGCGCCTGACTTCACCGTGATAATGCTGGTAAACGGATTCTTCCAGGTCATCGAACAACCACAGCCGGCCGTCAAGGTCCGGCAGGTACTTCTCAGCAGCAGCACACAATGCAATGAAGTACATCGCGGGCTGCTTGATCACCCGCACTGAACCCGACTCACCGTCTGCTACCTGGTCAAGGGCAACCTGGTCAATGGCTTCCATCGACCATATGGCGGAATGGAACATCAGCTTTTGACCAAGCAACCGGCTGGCCGGGAAATGCCGGGCAATAAGGGCTTCGAGTTCTTCGCGGTACAGTTCCCTGACGTGGAATTCATTAACGGTGCCTTCCCCTTCGGAGTACACCGCCTTGTCCGGTGATGACAGGACCAGGAACCCATCGGGTTTGAGCACGCGTTTGAATTCTGTCAATAGTTCATCGTGGGTGGCCAGGTGTTCAAGTGTTTCAAATGAAACCACACGATCGAATTCACTGTCCGCGAACGGCAGGTCAGTACAATCGGCCACGTGGAAATCCAATTGTTCAATATCCCCATATTGTTGACGGGCATGGGCGATAACCCGTTCTGAAATATCCACGCCGTCGACCTTCGCACCCGACTTCGCCAACACGGCCGAACCGTATCCCTCGCCACAGGCGGCATCCAGCGTACGCTTGCCATCACACCATCGTGCAGCCAGCGCATAGCGGTGGTAATGCTCGTACCAGATTTCGCGCACGCACTCAGGTGTGAATCGCTCGCCGGTGAATTCCAGGGGACCAGACAATGTGTTGACCTTTGGCTAAGACAACGTGATTTTAACGTATTCCAGGTAATCGAGTATTTCCCGGCGCCGCCCGGCCAACGGGTCGCTTTGGATGAACTCGGTTACGTCCGCCTGGTAGTGGGGGTGCTTGGCCAGCAAGCGCTGCATGCTTTGAGCATCCGGTTGCAATCCCAGGGGCCCGAACGAGGCGCCACCGTGGTGAACCACGTAAGCGTCATCACACAGCACATTTCGAAATCCCGCTTGTTTGGCACGCTGGCAAAAATCATTTTCTTCGCCATAACCACGACCGAAAGTTGCTTCGTCAAACAGCCCAACCCGTTCGATCGCACGGGCCGAGATGGCCATGCAAAAACCCACGGCGGTAGGCAGTTCTGGATAAACAGGCTGGCCGCAAGCTTTTATCGCCATGGCCACGGCATCCGCATCCGCGGGGGGCGGGTTGTTCCTGCAAAATTCCGGGATGGAGACGATTTCACCGTTATTTGACCACGGAGTTGCGGTGGCGATGGTAGCGTCGGATGCCAGGCAAGCCGCCAGGTTTTCCAGCCAGCCCGTGCTCACCCGGGTGTCGGAGTTCAGTAGAACCACATCAGTATGTGCCACGCGCAGACCACGGTTGGCTGTGGCGACAAACCCCATGTTTTGATCGTTGCCGAGAAACTGGCGAAATGAACTGTTCTCATCCGCCCACGATCTCAGGAAAGGCCGTATCCGCTGGTCCGTAGAGGCATCGTCAATCAGGAGAATCCCGGTATCTGCAGGCACCGTCCGGGCAATTGAGTCGAGACAGAGTTGCAGATGCTCGAACGCATCGAATACCGGTACGATGATCTGCATAGTGCTTAATCCTGGTCCAGCCACTCGTGAGGCAGCCGGATATAGCCCACTTCCTTGGTATTGCCGGCAACGGAAAAGACCATTTCCGCCGTATCAAATAGACGCACACCTTCCGGGTCCATCGAGTGCCCCCTGAGGTTGTAGCTACCGGGTAAAAGACTGATATCGGAAAAACGCAAACGGTAACGGTAGTGGTGGTCGGACAACTTGAGCGGCTTGATCCCTTCGTTATCCGAAATCACTCCGTAAACCGGTGTCCCATCCGCCCGCACCACTCCGACCACACCCACCGGTGGGCGGTCGTCAGGTGAGTAGATCTGTATCTCGACTTCGATATCGTCACCCATGGCAAACTCCGGCGTTTCGTCTTTGCCCGCTCCATTTATCGTGAATTTTTCGATTCGGTAATAGGCACCGGCGCCGGTGGCCTTGATCTGTGCTTCCTTCTCGCGGGCGCTGCGTTTCTCATGCCAGGCCAGGTAAGCCTGTGTAACGGGAAACACGTCACCATACTTCCGTGCTTTGCCCTCGTGTACCCACAGGGCTTTCTGGCAGAGTTTCTGTACCTGGTACATGCTGTGCGATACCAGTAGCAACGTGCCGCCCTGCTTCAAAAACTTCTGCATCCAGGAGATACACTTCTTCTGGAATGATTCGTCCCCGACCGCGAGCACCTCGTCGGTAATCAGTAGATCGGGCTTGCACGCGGTAATCACCGCGAAACCAAGCCTGACCACCATGCCCGATGAATAGTGTTTGACCGGTTCATTGATGTATTCACCAATATCCGCGAACGCGAGGATATCATCGAGGTTCTCCTCCAGTTCCCGGTTGCTCAAACCCATCAACGAAGCCTTCATACGAACATTGTCCATACCGCTGAAGTCCGGCTGGAAACCGGCACTCAACTCCAGCATGGCCGCCACATTGCCGTGCACCTCGACCTTGCCACGGGATGGTTTTATGACACCGGTCAGCACCTTCAGCAAGGTGGACTTGCCCGCACCGTTCTCACCGATTATACCCAGTGACTGTCCGCGCACGACTTCCAGGCTGATCCCATCCAGAACTTCCGCGCCGTGAACCGGGTCGCGGCCGAGCAACAGGGAGCCAAACGCCCTGAGTCTCTCACCGGGCTTATATACCCGCGGGTATACCTTGCTGACGTTCTCGATGTTGACCAGGCGATCCATCAGAGAAAGTCCTCGAAGTGCCCGGAAAACCGGCGGAAAAAACGGATCGACAGCCAACAGAACAAGCCGATCAGCAGGACAATGATCAGCGCCTTCCAGTCCAGGTTTATCTCGCCCAACAGTAAAAATTCACGCAAACGCGCCACGAACCAGGCCATCGGGTTCCACTCTGCGATGCCCTGAACCGAGGCCGGCAGATAGGATGCGCTGTATAAAATGGGTGTCGTGAAAAACCAGAACATCATCAAGGGTGGCAGGATCTGTGCGACATCACGAATAAAGACCTGGATCGCACTCGCAAACAGCGCAATGGCGCAGGCGAATAACCAGATCAGGATGATCACCGGCACGACCAATGACAGGTAAAGCCAGTGAATGTCGGTTCCCATCAATTGCAAAACGAGCAGCACCGCGAGGTACCCGGTCACGTGCATCAGGAATGTCGCCGTTACCGTGGCCAGCGGTATCTGCTCCGTGGCGAATGCCACCTTGCCGATCAACGCGGCGTTGGAAGTGATCGAGCTGCTGGCCTTGATTACCGCTTCTGAAAACGCGATCCACGGCCAGAACGCCACGGCCAGGTAAGGGACAAAACCGATGTCCCCGGCCTCCGGTATACGGGCCTTGAATATGGTGGAAAATACGAATGAATAGACCGCCAACAGGATCAGCGGTTGCAAAATCAGCCAAGCAAAACCAGTGATATTTTCAAGGTAATCCTGCTTGACCTGGTGGATGACCAGGTTCCTGAAGAACACCCCGTTGATTTTTTTATTTTTACCCGGCGTCATTCCGGTTCAACCATTTGAACAGGATGAATATTCTACTCTGTTTCCGGTGTATTACCGGGTGATTCAAATATTTCATCACCAAATTGACTTCTGAACATCTCGTCCAGGGCCTCCTTCGTCATTTCCACGTCGAGAGAGGTCAAAGTTCCGAGGTAATCCCGTTTCAACCTGTCCTCGTGCATTTTGCGCTGACGCTCAATCAATTGGGCCTTGACTTCGTCAAAGCTTCTTTGCGACGGGGCGATGTGTGCATCCAGGCGAATGATATGATAACCAAAGCTTGATTTAATGGGAGGTGAAATTTCACCTTCCTTTAATGCAAGTGCCGTTTCCTCGAAAGCCTTGACCATTTCCCCCGGTCCGATGGATGTATATCTTCCCTTGTTGGATCTGGCCTTTGGATCCTCTGAGTATTCGATGACAAACTGGTCAAATTTTGACGGGTTTTCTATCAATTGGTCATAGAGGGAATCGGCCAATGCTTTGGCATCTTCATCATCACGTTCCTGGGTGGTTATCAGGATGTGACTGGCGTCAAATTTTGCAGGAGACATCATCTTGTCCTGGTTTACCAGGTAGTATTCACGGGCCAGTAGCTCGTAATCTGCCGCCGGCTGAGACTGCACATAATGATCCAGCCAGGCTGCGGCCAACTCTGATTCCGCAGCAAGCTTCATACGGTCAACTACGATTTGCTCGTCGTCAAAACCGGTCGCACGGGCATCTGCAGCGAGTTGAGCATTGATCAGCATGACATTGATCATATCCTGCAAACGGCTTTGATCCCGCAAAGCCTGTTGTCTTTGGTCCCTGGGAATTTTTGCGACCCGGGCAGCAAACGCAGATTGAGTAATCACGCCGTTGCCACGTTGTGCCAAGACTTCCGTCTGCACCTGTGTTTCCCCCGCACTCAACACCTGAGGGGAAATTGCCAATATAGAAATACCGAATAGAAAACACCTGATATTCATTGTTGATTCTCGAAATGGAATAGACTGTCTTAATCAAAAAGGCCGGGCTCCCATGTGGGGCCCGGCCTTGTTCTTACTGCATTGTTTTACTAGGGATTTTTAGCTCTGACCTTGGTTTGACAATACGTACTCGTACATTCCGAAGTAGTCGGATCGACCCCATCGGTAAACGTAATATTAAAATAATACGTCGTATTGGGTTCCAGATCACATGCACCACTGTAGCCATCGGTCGTCCAGATTATGTCGCCGCCATTACCCCAGATTTCCTGGCATTCATCTGCTACATCAAAATCACCCGGACACTGGCTGAGCGCACCGAGCCTGCGGCCCCTGGTCGCAGTGGTTTCGATGGTGGACAACAGGCCCGTATCAACAAAATCGGCCGTATTGAACTTGATAGCCAGGTAACCATTACGTGGGATATCGCTGTAGATACTGCCGTATACCGGATCAGGAAATGGCACGTCGTTCCAGAATTCAGCCCACTCAACCGTGGTTCCGCCTAGCGTGGCGGCAGCACAATTATCGGGTGGCGGCGTATCGGTAACGGCCGTCACGCTCAATTGACTTTGAACGGTGCCGGAATCGCCAACACAGCGTAGTGTAAACAGATAAGTACCTGGCTGGCTTACAATGATATCCTTGTTGCCACTCAATGCAACTGACGCTGATGCCCAGCCACCC
>JAPHTE010000459.1 GCA_026196445.1 Lysobacterales bacterium | reverse complement strand
GCTCCTAGGATAAACATTTTTCCATTCCTGTTGTCATAGACCGCAGGTGTAAAACACCATGTTGACATGTTTTCATTGATTATCCCTCCCCTTGGCCGGGCCCGATAAAGGCCCGGCCTTTTATGTACAGGATGGTTTACCCATTTACTTTGTCATACCTCTCCACCCAATCTCGGCGCGGAAATGTTAAAGTTATGGGCTTGACAAACAAGCCATGAGCGCCTGGAAAAGCAATGATCAAAAAGCCGCTGTTTACCGTCACCGCCCTGCTGGCGACCAGTCTTTCGGCGCAGGTCCCACCGCCAGAAGACATGCGTTTGTACGACATCGGCCAGGCACCGTCCAGCGACCGGATCGAACACGACGTGACCAGGCTGGTTGGTTTCGGCACCCGCCACAGCCTGTCGGAAACAGCATCCGATTCACACGGCATCGGTGCGGCCAGGCGCTGGATCAAGTCCGAATTCGAAACCATTTCAAAAGCATGTGGCGGCTGCCTGGAAGTCATGATGATCGGGGATACCGTCAGCGGTCGGCGTATTCCGGACCCTCATGAAATCGTTAGCGTGATCGCGATTCAGCGTGGTGTTAAGGACCCGAACCGCATGGTGGTCATGAGCGGTGATATCGATTCACGCGTATCCGACCCGATGAATTCGACCAGCACCTCGCCGGGCGCCAATGATAACGCCTCCGGCATGGCCGGTGTCATGGAAGCAGCACGTATACTCAGCCAGTATGAATTTCCGGCGACTATCGTTTACGCCGGCCTCGCCGGTGAAGAGCAGGGGCTTTGGGGGGGCAAGATCGTGGCGGCCCACGCCGGTGAGAACGGTTGGAACATCGAGGCGGTGCTGAATAACGATATGATCGGCAATATCGCCGGGATCAACAACATCATCGACAACCACAGCGCGCGGATTTTCTCGGAGGGAGTGCGCTGGGCAGAGACAGAAGAAGAGGGTCGCAAGCGTTATTTCACCGGTGGTGAGGTGGATTCCGCCTCGCGAAACCTGGCGCGTTATATCAAGCGTATCGGGGAACAATACGTTTCCAACCTGGACCTGATGATGGTTTACCGCCTGGACCGATTTGGCCGCGGCGGCCACCATCGGCCGTTCAACGAGGCAGGTTACCCGGCTGTCAGGATCATGGAGGTCAACGAACATTATGACCGCCAGCACCAGGACTTGCGCAATGAAGACGGCCGTCATTACGGCGATACGATCGAGTACGTCGATTTCGATTTCGCCGCTAAAATAACCGCCCTGAACGCGGTCTCACTCGCGGCCCTGGCGTGGGCACCTGCGCCACCCGCCGAAGTCGATATCGAGGGCATGGTAAAGGCCAGCACAACCCTGAAATGGCGTATGGGTGAAGATGACAACCTGGCCGGTTACCGTGTTTACTGGCGCTTGACGACCGAGCCGCAGTGGAGCCACAGCCGTTGGGTTGGCAAGGTTGACCAGTTCACGCTGCACAACATCGTTATCGATAATTACTTCTTTGGTGTCGCCAGCGTAGCCACGGATGGCAACGAGAGCCCGGTGGTGTTTCCAGGTCCGGCCGGGGCATTTTAGACAGCGATGACCGACAAGACAGCTTTTTCGGTCGACATCGACATCAACCCGGCACCGGGGTTCAAACCACTGCCAGACTGGGTTGCTTTTGACCTGTGTAAACCTTATCCCGTACCCGGCGGTAATTTGTTGCTGCACAATACCCGTAACGGCAAACGGGCCATGGTGCAACCCGAGGTTTACGCATCATTGGTAAGTTGCAACACGTTCCAGACACTGGAAACCCACGTCGGCAGGCTCATTCAAAAACAGCCTGCCATGCAGGCGCAGCGCGATGATGTCCGTGGCGTGCTGCAACAGATGCTCGGCGGCGGCATCATGCGCTCGGCAAAGGAAATCGTCGGAGCATTGGGGTCTGGCCCAAAGACAGCACCCGCGGCTGTTGAAAAACCCGTGGTGGCCATCCTGACCTGGGAGCGACCACAAGCGCTGGATCGCCTGTTGACCTCCGTTGTGGCCAATTGCGAAACGGCAGCGTTGCATAGCCTGTACGTAATCGATGATTCACGCAGTACTGACAACATCGACAAAAACCGGGCGTTGGTGCAAAAACATGCGGCTGACTTTGATTCACCGCTTGTATATTTTGGCAAAACTGAACAACAACGCTATATCGGCCAACTGGCAGACCTGCTCCCCAAACATGAAGACGCCATTCGCTTCCTGATAGACCACCAGCTATGGACGGATCAATGGACCTCCGGTCTGGCACGTAACCTGGCGGTATTCCTGTCATGTGGCCGCCGCCTGGTTATGCTGGATGATGACGTGGTTTGTGATGTTTACACGCCAGCCAATGCCAAACCCAACATCACCATTTCCGATGCTGCGCGCGAGGCAGATTTTTTCGCCAACAAGCAGGAATGGGCTCCATTGCACCAACCGCTCAATCCCGACCCCATCAGCAGACATATGCAATGCCTGGGCCTGTCATTATCCGGCGCCATCGACGTGTTGGGGAATCAACACCTGAAACAGGCCAGCCTGGAAAATACGACCTCGTTGCAGGCCAGTGAGTTGCTGGCTGACTCACCTGTATTGATTACCGAATGCGGATCACTGGGTTGCCCGGGTACCGAGTCCAACACCTGGTTGCCGACAATGGCCGAGGCTTCCCTGAAGAGGATGCTGGCTTCACCAAAACGCACCACGCAGGCATTGACCACGCGCAAGGTTTGGAGTGGACGAAAAAATCCACATTTTTCCCCCAGATCCAATATGTCGCAGATCACCGGGATTGATAATCGCCAGCCCTTGCCTCCTTACTTGCCGATCGCGCGTGGGGAAGACCGTTTATTTGGCCTGATGCTGGATTTCGTCTTTCCCACTTCCGTGTGCCTGGACTACCCGTGGGCCGTGCCACACCTGCCGATACCCGAGCGGGAATGGGATTCGAAACACCAGAACTTCACACCGAAACCGGATTTTCCCATGTTCTTTATCGACAAGGTGCTGGAGCACAGGTCGGTTTGCCAATCGGTCCACCCGGCAGATCGCATGGCTGTATTGGCCACCATGTTCAGAGACCTGGCCCGTGCGCCAAACGACGTGCTGATCAACATGCAAAGGGACAAGAGCCTGGCTGACGGTTCAGACATGTTAAATCACCTCGACGATCTACTCGCTTCAGCCGGGTCTGCCCCGGTGGAGTGGCAAAACTATCTGCGTAACGGTATTTCTCAACTCAACAAGGGCCTGGAAGCCCTCAGTCGCGACCACTTCCCGGTCAAGGGCTCGGTGGCTGAGTTGGAGGACGGGGAATTGATCGATTTCTGGCGCGGAACCTGGGCAGGTTTTGCCGACGCGCTCGATGCCTGGCCGGAAATACGGCAGGCCGCAAGTAAACTCATTGAAACCTGGACGCCATCCTGACCGCCAGCCGGGTGCGCACCGAGGCTCGCGGTTGGCCTGGTTCGATGATATCCGATTTCGATTATATGAACTCTTGAACCGGGGATTATTCACCTGGACAGTAAAAATTCACGTAACGAGTGATAGTCTGCCGGCATCACGGTGCTCAACACGTCTTTCTGGCAAACCCGTTCAAGTTCCCTGGGCAAGGTTATGGGTTTTTGCAGGACATCTTCGATGGTCTCAATGAACTTGGCCGGGTGCGCGGTACATAAAAAGACCCCGGTTTCATCTTTGGCCAGGTCAAGCGACAGCGCTTTCCATGCCAGTGCGCTGTGTGGGTCTGCCAGGTACGCCAGATCGTCGAGTTCGCGCACGGCAAGCCGGGTTTCAGCATCGTCGACAGCGAACGAAGTCAGTAAGCGTGGCAGGTTTAAACCGTGATTTTTCTGCAGTTCCAGCACCCGCGGGAAATTGTTGGGCAGTGAAATATCCATGGCGTTGGTCAGCGTGGCCACAGTCGGTTTTGGGTCCCAGCGTCCATCTTTGAAAAATCTCGGTACGGTGTCATTGCAATTGGTTGCGGCGATTACTCTTTTTGCCGGCAGACCAACAACAATGGCCAGTAATGCCGCGGTTACATTGCCAAAATTGCCACTGGGTACGCTGAATACGGGCCTGGTCCCAGGCGGAAGCTTTGCCAATGCTTCAAAGTAATAACAGACCTGCGCCAGCAAGCGTGCCACATTGATGGAATTCGCAGAATTCAAGCCCAGCGTTTGCACGAGTTCCGGGTCGTCAAATGACTGTTTGACCAGGTCCTGGCAGGCGTCGAAATCATCTTCGACCGCGACCGTGCGTATATTACCGCCCAGGGTGCAGAACAGTTTTTCCTGTAAGGGGGTAACCTTGCCGCGCGGGTAAAGGACCACGACATCGATGTGTTCCTGTCCATAAAATGCCTGCGCGACGGCCGCGCCGGTATCACCTGACGTGGCTGTCAAAATTGTGGTCTTTTTCCCAGCGCTGAACTCCGCCAGGCACTGCGCCATGAAGCGCGCGCCAAAATCCTTGAAGGCCAGTGACGGCCCGTGAAACAACTCCAGGGCATGTACACGCTCTGAAACCCGGTTCAGCGGCAGGGGGAAATCAAAGGCTTTTTCAAGCCATTTCCGCTGGATCTCAGGACCCGCCAGGTGTTGCAGAATAACCGTGCTGCGGTCTATAAAGTCCATGCGCAACAGGGCCGGTATATCCTGCAGGGGTGACAGTTGGCGTGGAAAAAACAGGCCGCGATTCTTACCCAGGCCCTTGACCACGGCCTGGGCAAAACTGACCTGTTGTTGCCGGTGGTCGATATTGATGAAAGCCATGGCTTTCTTCAAACCTGTCTGGCACCAGCCAGGTCGGCCCGGCAAACACATACGAACCCGCTTTCGTTTTGCAGGTAATTTTGACGCAGCCAGTGCGCCGCCTGGTGGGCGACGTCGCCATCGTCCACGATGCAAAATACGGTGGGTCCCGAACCTGAAATGCCAGTTGCCAGGGCGCCGAGCCCGGCCAGTTCTTCCCGGGCCTCGACAAACCCGGGCAACAGGATCTCGCGATGAGGTTCCGCCAGCAAATCCACCATGCAGGACGCTGCGGCGACCGCTTCTCCCTGGTGCAGGTGGTGTACAAACAACGCGAACTGGGCGCCGTGCGAAATAACAGTGTGACGGCTGTAGTTTTCTGGCAGGACTTCGCGCGCGGTCCTGGTGTCAAGACGCGAGCCCGGCCAGGCGATAACCGATTGCCAGTGTCCGGGCCAGGGTAAACCATACTGCCGCGCGCTACCCGGCAGACACAGGCGCAACCCACCCAGCAAACTGGGTGCAATATTGTCCAGGTGGATCTCGCCACTGATACTGCCTTCCATTTCCGCCATTAACTGCAACAACGCCGGGCGGTCCAGGGGGCGCTTGAAGTACTGGTTCAGGGCTACCAGGGTTGCAACGATGGAACTGGCGCTTGAGCCAAGACCGCTGCCGACCGGTAAGCACTTTTCAAGCGTCATGTTCAAGGGTCGTATTTCGAAACCCCGGTACCGCGCCGCTTCCTCGAAACGGCGGGCTGATGCAATGACGATATTCTGTTCCTGATCCTCTGGCAGGGCGTGCGCAAAAGGTCCGTCCATGCACAGCATCCAGTCGTCCGGCTGGCCAGGCATGATACTGACCCGGTCGCCCAGCAGGCTGCCATCGGCCGGGGCCAGCGCCAGGCCCAAGGCGTCAAACCCTACCGTCAGGTTGCCGGATGAAGCCGGCGCGTAAACCGTCAACTCAGCTCTTTCTTGCATTACTCCACTCACAAATCCAGGGGTCTCCAAGCTGTGCGTAACAAGTCCCCGAAAACACCGGCCGCGGTAACATCCGCGCCCGCACCGTAACCACGCAGCACCAGCGGTATGGGTTGATAATAGCGACTGTGCAATACCAATGCATTTTCACCATCTCGGATCGAGCCCAGCGGTTGATCACGTGAAACGGCTTCAACGCGAACGCTGCAATGCCCGTCTTCAACCCGGCCGACATAGCGCAATACCTTGTTTCCGGCTTGTGCGTCCGTAACCTTGCGGGCGTAATCCCCGTCCAGTTCCTTCAATCGTTCGATCAATTCTGAACGCTCGATATCCGCTGCAAACTCGCGCGGGATAACCGGTTCGACCTCGATATCTTCGAGCTCCAGATCCAAACCCACTTCGCGGGCGATGATCAACAGCTTGCGGGCCACGTCCATGCCGGACAAGTCGTCCCTGGGGTCAGGTTCAGTGAATCCGAGTTGCATGGCCTTTTCAACCGC
>JAPHTE010000098.1 GCA_026196445.1 Lysobacterales bacterium | reverse complement strand
TGTCACCCATCAGGTAACGGTCGGCCAAGCCGTTGGACCAGCGGTACTCGGGCTGCACGTTTTTCTCGTAGATAAAGCTGCCCTTGATTTTCAAGTACTCGTGGGTATCTTCCTCGCGCGTATCATCGCCGGCCGTGGACCAGTCCCAATGGGTCTTGGTCGCCTGTTTGACGGCGATCTCGGGAACGTGGCAAGTCTGGCAGGCCAGCGTATCGACGTGCGCATTGATCCGTTCATCCGCATGCAGCCTTTCATTGTGGCAATCCCTACAGGCAATCTGGTTTTTGTTATCCAGGCTGACCGATGTTGAACGCCCGCCGATCACGTGATCCTTGGTCCGGTGGCAATCCACACACTGGAAATCGAAACGACCCATGTGCACGTCGATGCCGTCGGTCGGAAAATACAGGCTCTCGTCCAGGTCGCCGTGCTTGACCGCGTTACCGCCACCGCCACGGAAGTGACAGCCACCGCAGTTCTGACGGGTCGGTACACCTACGCTCTTGGCAGCGGCCAGCAGATCCACGCCGGGTACCGGTATACCGGCCTTACCCTTGCTGTATACGCCCGAGTTATCGTGGCATACCAGGCAGTCGATCTTGGTTTCGTCTTCGAAGTCAAAGTTTGCGTCGTCCCAGCCGTAACCGGCGTGGCACGCCGTGCACGAAGCCCAGTTTCCCTGGATACCGATGCAGAAGTTGTTGATGGATTTTTTCTTGCCGGTGGTATATAGCCCTTCGCGGCCGGGCACCTCCACCGGTTCGGATTCCCAGCGCCAATGCGCCGTGTTTAGCATCTGCTGGCCTGCATCTTCATGGCAACTGAGGCAGGCCTCGGTAACCTGTGGGCCGGTAGTGAATTCGCCAAAGGAATCAAACAGGTCCTTGTGATCCACGTGAGCCGGACGTCGCGGTACGTGGTCCCATGGTGAATCTGCACTTGATTCGGCGCTGCCGGTAAAGTACCAGACCGGGATACCGATCAGCAGCACGATCGCCACCAGGCCGGGCAGCCAATTGCGTGTCTGTGTTTCCATTTTTTGTATCTACCAGCTTTAACTCGGTTATAAAAATATATTAGGCGTCCCTAATATTTAATATTAGTATTTTATAATATAAAGCTAAGGGTCGACAGCTAAAACGCAATATTAATTGACTGAAACTTGATCTGGCTCAAGTAATTTAAAGATATGCCTCACGCCAGGACCAAGGCATGACAGGCAGGCTCCACGGGAACGCTGAACACGGCAATATCACATTGAAGGAGTACTAGTCTGCTGCCCCCAGCAAACCGTTCAACACGATGTCTGTATAGCTCACCAGCCCAACGATCTTGTGGTCCTGAAGGACAGGCGCCCTGGACAGACCAAGGGCATCAAACAGGCGCGTACAGTAGCGGATATCCATCTCGGGACTCACCGAAACAACCGGTTTTGACATGATTTCGTAGATGTTGACTCGGTCCGGCGACAAGTCCCGTGCCAGTACTTTTCTGGCGATGTCGCCGAGCATCACCACGCCGTATTCGTCGCTGTCATGTCTTTTATCAACGATCAGCGTACGCGTTTCTGGATGTTTCATCGACCGTAACGCTTCGGAAACTGTCAGCATGCCATCGACGATGGCGACCTCGGTTTTCATCACGTCGCGCACGCGGATTATATTTTCCTGAGCTTTCATATCAAATCCTCCACGGCCTCTGCCAGTGCCTCAATCTGGTGCCGGACGCCGATCGCGTCCTCCACGTCAATCTGGAACGCGATTCCGGTACCAGGCGTCTCGTCGAACTCCCCGGCAGCGGCCACCCTCTCCATGATTTCGCGGCTCATGTGCTCCTCGGCCAGCATCATGATGACGTCAACCTGGCTGTCGATACTCAGCCCAAGAAAACTTTTCCTCGGCTTGATGCCTTCGCCGCGTGCCTGGTTGAGCACGGTACAACCGGTTGCGCCGGCCTCGCGTGCGGCATCCAGGATATTCTGGGTCCGCTCATCTTCTACCATGATAATTATAAGTTTAAAGTGCATGTTGATACCTCGATAATGATCATTGTTCCTGTTCTTCGCGCCGATTTCTACGTTGCGCCGTCCATTCGACCAGTTGTGCGTAGCCCATTACCGCCATAATTGGAAACAGGCTTGCGAAAGCGATCAGGCCAAAGCCATCCAGAATGGGGCTTCGGCCGGGAATTGTTTCCGCCAGGCCCAGGCCCAGCGCCGCCACCAACGGTACCGTCACCGTGGAGGTCGTGACGCCACCGGAATCGTAGGCCAGCGGGATCATCAGCTTTGGCGCCAACGCCGTCTGCACGATGACCACGATGTATCCGCTGATGATGTACCAGTGCAGCGGTGTGCCGGTGACGATCCTGAATACGCCGAGCGCCACACCGACGGCCACGCCGACGGCCACCGCGTAACGTAAACCCCTGACGGTGATCGTGCCACCGGACACCTGGTTGGCCTTTATGGCCACCGCCAACAGTGCGGGTTCAGCCACGGTTGTGGCAAAACCGATGGCCGCAGCAAAAGCGTAGACCCACATATAGTCCAGCCACTGCACGGTCGCCGTTACGCTGCCCGCTGGACCATAGATAAACTCCGGCGCTGTGAGCTGGTCAGCCATCAAGCGTCCCAGCGGAAACAACGCCAATTCGAGACCTTCGAGGAACAGAGTCAAGCCCAGCAGCACGAAAACCATACCCATCGCCACGCGGGCCGGTTGCTTGACCGGGCGCCGTAGCACCAGTACCTGGAATCCAAACAGGATGGCCGCGATCGGTAATACGTCACGCAGCATGCCCAGTAGTGCTAATCCAAAGCTCGTCGTTCCTTCCATCAGGCAGCCCAACCTGGCTGTATTGAAAGATCAAGTGACTTGTGAAGCGTGAGAACCACTAGTACAACATCCCGTAAGCCATGACGAAAATCATCGGCGTCAGCGAAGCGAAGGCGATCAGGCCAAAACCATCGATCAGGGGGTCACGTCCGTGGATCGTGTGCGCCAGGCCGATACCCAGTGCCGCCACCAGCGGCACCGTCACCGTGGAAGTCGTCACGCCACCGGAGTCATAGGCGATGCCGATGATTTCCGGGGGTGCAAAAAAGGTCATGACGACAACACCGAAGTAACCGGCGATAATCAGGTATTGTACCGGCCAGCCTTTCAGAATCCTGAATACGCCTACGACCAGGGCGATACCCACCGCCAAAGCCACGGTCAGGCGCAAACCGGTCGCGTAGGTATCCATGGCCTGTGCCGTGTTTTCAATCACCTCACCCGTGGCCGCGACCCTGGCCGCCTCCTGTGCAATCGCAATCAGAGCGGGTTCCGCCACCGTGGTGCCGAACCCAAGCGTGAAGGCGAATACCAGCAACCACCAGAGGTTGCCCTTGCGCACGAAGTTGTAGGCCATTTCCTCGCCGATTGGAAACAGCGCCATTTGCAGACCGCGGACGAACAATGCCAGCCCCAACAACACCAGCACGGCGCCCCACAACATCTGGCCAAGGTTCGGAATGGATTGGCGCAGCACAATCAACTGGAAAAATGCAATAACGAGGACGATTGGCAGCAGCGCCACGGCACTTTCCACCAGCGGTTCGGAAATTTTGCGTAACCTGGTCCAGAATATTTTCAGCGGACCCGCCTTCTTGGGATGGGAAACGAGTGGGTTGTCCGCTGGGTGCACTGCCTAAATTCTGCCTCTGAAAATCGTGAGTGCATAAGATACAACAAATTTCAGTGCTGCATTGAAAATCAACCCCGTTGGCTGTGCTGAGTATTCCTCCCCGGCATTATGGGAGTGGCCGTTGGCCGCTCCCACAGGGCAGGCAGGGAACTGCGTTAAACGCGTATGACGACTTTCTGGTACAAGCCGCCGAAGTAGAACTCGGATTCAATCTGTTCCGGTTTGATGTCAGCGGGCATGAAAGCGGGCAGTTCCTCGCGCCACAGGTCCATCGCAAAAGGCTCAAGCAAGCTGAGGATGGGCTTCATCACGTAACGCATCGGGTTCGAGCGCTTTGGGCCGTGATAATCGACGAACGTGATACGGCCGCCGGGTCGTGTCACGCGGATGGCTTCCTCGACCGTCTTGCAGCGGGCGTGCTCCGGCTGCTCGTGCAACAGGAAAAACACCACCGTCTCTTCGAAACTGTCGGTAGGAAAACCCATGCAGGTGGAATCCTGGTGGTGGACGGATACATTGTCCTGCCCGGCCAGCTTCTTCTCGAGGTTTTTCAGCTGGATCGGTGCGACATCGACAATACTGAGCCGCGAGTGGCTTGGCACCAGGTGCGACGCCAGGCGGTTTGAAAAATCGCCGTATACGCAGGCGACCTGCAATACGCTGCTACGTGGTTGCAACTCCATCTCGTCGAGCACCGCGTTGGTCAGCTTTTTCATGTTGCCCCACAGAATCAGGTTGACGACCCACTCGCGTTCGAAAAACCAGAAGGATTTCGGATGAAGGTAGGCCCACCAGTAAGTGTCCTGGAGGTAGGGGGGTATGGACGGCGGCACTACGGGCGTGTCTTCCCCAGTGCCCTGGTCCGCCTGGTCGGTTGAAGTGTATTGGTAGGTTTCCGCTATTGCTCTTGTATTTTCAGTCATACATTTTGCACTGCCAGTGCAAAATACACCGGCAGTTTCTTATTCCTTTCTCAAACTAAATTGTCAGCAAATAAAAAGCCGTCAGCACAGTGCCTAATGAGGCCACCGTGTAGACGGCCCGGGCAACCAGCTTGTCCTGCCGGATTCCGAAATCGTGAACCACGACCCGTAACCGGTGCGCTGCGTGCCACAGTGAGAGAAAGAGTACGACGAACAGGCATAGTTTGCCAACCCAACTCGACGCAAAAGCATAAAATTGATCAAATTGCAGGTTGGCGGGAACCATGCCCATGGACGTGAGCAGGAATAATACGATCAATGCGGGATACACGAACGATGTCAGCGTGCCACCTGCTGCAAACAGACCCCATACAACAGCTTTTTTAGCAATAGTCATTAGAGTGCTCCTGCAAGCCAGAGAATGAACACGCTGATAAAGATCCACGCCACGTAGTGCCCCACGATGATATAACTATCGGGAAGTTTCTTGTCGCCCACCTGGACCGGCATGGCCTTGGGCGCCAGCTTGAACCAGGGGAAGGTCTGGAAAAACAAGAAGTAAAGCAGGGCGACCGCGTGGAAAATAGCCCAACCCGTGCACTGCTGCGCGGTGATGAAGCTATCCCATTTTTCCACTGACCCGGACGCCAATATGGCCAGCGCACAGATCGTGTAAAAACTGTAAAAGGCGACCAGGAAACTGGTCAGTTCACGCAGGACGTAAATCTTGTAACGTCCGTTGCGCATGAACCAGGTGGTCTTGGATATGGGTCGGACATAGGGTCTGCGGCTCATTTTTTCTCTCCCGTCATTCCCAGTTTCTGTTTCCAGTATTCAACCGCACCGTCAACCTTCATCTGCTGCAGTGCCGCGGCCGGATCGACGTGCTTGGGACATACCTCCGAACATGCCCCGACAAAGGAACACTCCCAAACACCGTCGTAGTCGGCCAGGATGTCCAGCCGTTCCGATTTGCCCTGGTCGCGGTTATCGAGGTTGTAGCGGTGGGCCAGCGCCAACGCCGCCGGACCGATGAAATTGTTGTCCAGGCCGTACTGCGGACAGGCCGCATAACAGCACATGCAGTTGATACACATCGTTAACTGCTTGAACTTCATCAGCTGGGCGGGTGTCTGCGTGAATTCCTTGTCCTCGGGCGGCGCATCCTTGCGCATGATGTAGGGCTGCACCTTATGCAGTTTCTGGATCACGTCATCGAATACGACGATCAGGTCGCGCTCAATGGGGAAGTTCTCCAGTGGCTCGATACGCACCTTGTCGGGCAGGTCACGGATGAAGGTCTTGCAGGTCAGGCTCGGCTCGCCGTTGACCATCATGCCGCAGCTGCCACACACCATCATGTGACAGGACCAGCGGAAGGCCAGCGTGGTGTCGAGTTCGTCCCGAACGTAGTTCAGGGCATCCAGGATGACCCATTCTTCAGGACAGGGCACGGTGTATTTTTGAAAGTAGGGTGCTTCGTCCTTTTCCGGATCGTAGCGCATGACTTCCAGTTCAAGGTTCCGGGTGCTCATTATTTTTTACCCCCTGAATAGTCGCGGGTGCCCGGTTGTGAACGGGTAATGGTGACCTCCGACCAGTCGACCCGGGGCCGATCACCGTCCTGCCGGTAACAGAGTGAATGTTTCAGGAATTTTTCGTCATCGCGCTCAGTGAAATCCAGGCGCTGGTGCGCGCCCCTGGACTCGCGGCGTTCCAGGGAACCCTCGGCGACGGTCTCGGCCACCTCCAGCAGGTTGCGCAATTCGAGCGCGGACTGCAGGTCGGTGTTGAACACGTTGCTCTTGTCGTTGATCTCAATGTTGGCGAAGCGATGCCGTATCTCGGCGACTTTTTCGCAACACTTGGTCGTGCCCTCCTCGTCACGGTAAATGCCGGCCCATTCCTCCAGCGCGGTCCGCATTTCCCGCCGCAGGCCGGAAATGGTCTCGGTGCCATTGCCCTTGGCCAGCAACTCGCGTACACCGGCGACAATGTTCTCCGCCTGCTCGGTCAGGGCCGGGTCATCCGGGCTGCCACCGGCCGCTGCTGCATACTGCATGGCCGCGTCGGCCGAGGCCTTGCCGGATACCAGCAGGTCGGTCAGGGAGTTGGAACCCAGGCGGTTGGCGCCGTGCAGGCCGGAGCAAGCGGTTTCGCCGATGGCGTACAGGCCGGGCATGGGGGTCTCGCCCTTGCCGTTGGCGTCGATGCCGCCCATCATGAAGTGGGCGACCGGCCGGACCGGCACCGGGTCGGTAACCATGTCCACGCCGACATAGGCTTCGGCCAGTTCCTGCACCAGCGGCAGGCGCTCCATGATTTTCTTTTTGCCCAGGTGACGCATGTCCAGCAAAACGCAGTCGCCCCAGATGGTCTCGACGGTATTGCCTTTCTTTTGCTCGTGCCAGAAGGCCTGGCTCAGGCGGTCGCGCGGACCGAGTTCCATGGTCTTGAACACCGGCGCACCGACCGGGGTTTCCGGACCCATACCGTAGTCCTGCAAGTAACGGTAACCATCCTTGTTGACCAGGATACCGCCCTCACCACGGCAACCTTCCGTCAGCAGGATGCCGGTGCCAGGCAAACCGGTCGGGTGGTACTGGACGAATTCCATGTCTTTCAGCGGCACGCCGGCACGGTAGGCCATCGCCATGCCGTCACCGGTCTTGACCGCGCCGTTGGTCGTGAACGGGAATACCTGCCCGCCGCCTCCGGTCGCCATAATCACGGTCGGGGCGTTGAACTGGAAGAAGCGGCCGGAGCGCATTTCCATCGCCACCACGCCGCGGCACTTACCGTCGAGGTGCAGCAGGTCAAGTGCGAAGTACTCATCAAAGCGCTTGATGGACGGGAACTGCAATGATGTCTGGAACAGGGTATGGAGAATATGGAAACCGCTCTTGTCGGCGGCATACCATGTGCGTTTCTTCTTCATCCCGCCAAACGGCCGTACTGCTACGGATCCGTCTTCTTCACGGCTCCAGGGGCAGCCCCAGTGCTCGAGCCGCATCAATTCGCGTGGCGCCTGCTTGACGAAATGTTCGACAACGTCCTGGTCACACAACCAGTCTCCCCCGCCGACGGTGTCATCGAAGTGCAACTCCAACGAGTCGTCGGCCCCCTTGACCCCGGCGGCCCCGCCCTCTGCAGCACAGGTGTGGCTGCGCATTGGGTAAACTTTTGAAATCAAGGCAATTTTAAGCTCAGGGTTGGATTCTGCGATGGCAATGGCGGCCCGCAGACCTGCCCCGCCAGCACCCACGATTACGACGTCAGACTGAATGAGTTCCATATTATTTTTCCTGCACTTTTTACTAACGATAAGGCTTGTTTCAATAACCAGTTAGCATGAAGCATTAATATCGATCAATGATTGACTCAAGTCAATCGAGCTTGGATTCCCGCGGCCAAATGGCCGGCAGGCACAAAAAACCCTGCCCCGCCAAGAACGTTTGAGTTTCATTCAAGGCGAGACAGGGGTCTAACGGGTCTGCTAACACGAGCTGAGGTCCCTGGCTAAAAATGGTAACTGGCCTGGACCCGAAAATACCATACATCGTAGTCCGGGCTTTCCTCCCCCATGGTCAGTATCGAGCTTATTCCATCTGGCCCGTAGCCATCAATAGCCCAGTCACTGGCATCGAACTTTTCATATTCGGCATGGAGCTTCAATCCCCAGTGATCATTGAACGAATGATCAAAATAGAACTTGGCGTTTGTCAGGTTCGTGGCGAGACGGCTAAACGGCTCATCGGCACCGGTCTGGACCAGGATATGGCCCGAGGAATCGGACGACACAATATCAATTCCGATACTCGAACTCTCACCGACTTCGCTGGAGAAACCGAATCCCACAGTGTCGATTTCGTCACGGGTCCTGGCGTCCCAGGGTTCGGCATTGACACTGCTCGCATTGCGCAATATGGAGTCGATGTTGTCACGCGTCAAAAAGGCATACAGGCTGCCCTTTTCACCCAC
>JAPHTE010000497.1 GCA_026196445.1 Lysobacterales bacterium | reverse complement strand
TTCTTATCCATGGTTGAGTTCCCTGGTTTCCAGCCTGACAGGTACCCCGGGCCAACTCGAAGGCGTGGCAACGAAAACAGACGCCGTTTTAATGGTCGGCACTGATACGCACAGACAATACGTCACAACACGCACCATGCAGCACCGCATTGGCGGTGGAACCCAGCAATAACTGCAGACCCTTTTGCCCGTGCGTACCGATCACGACCAACTGGATGTCGTGCTCCTTGGCAAAACGGTGAATTTCAGTCGCGGGTGAACCGTGTAGAATGTGCAGGCAATCGTCGGAAAACCCGAACTCGGCGCCGAGTTTGAGCAATTTTTGCTTAAGCTCGTCACCCAGCTGCGATTCCAGGTCACCCAAGCTGCTGAATGCGGCGCTTTGCGGTACGATCCCCACATACACGTTATCCATAGGTTCCTGCACGTAAACAACGTGGATTTCCGCTTCCTCGTCTGCAATCAGCCGGGCCTGGTTCAATACGACTTCTGATTCATTGCTCAGATCCACCGCGACCAGGATTTTTTGATAAGTCGCCATCTCATTCTCCAGCAACTAATTCCAATGAGTCCATTCTAAATGATAAATCATACATACGGCACATTGATCGACGGTAGCACGCGACTCGGCCCCGATTTAATTTCCGTCCAGTCCGCGCGCAGTCTGCAGGTAGGTCGCAAAGCTACCCAGCCAGTGGCCGCCCTCGTAATGTTCCCCTGTGACCGAGGCCAACCCTGAATCCCTGTGCACTTTCGCGGCACCAAGTAGCGCGGGCCTGCGCGCGTCATTTAACGGCAGACCGGCAGCAATGCCTTCCAGCATCCACGCGCGACTGATGTTCAAACCGTCGAGATGGGCCAGTTTTCCATCGCCGGGATCGGTCACTACACCAATCGCCAGCCAGTCAGTGCTGCCGTCGGTCGGGATTTCCGGTAAAAACCTCGTTAGCCAGTCGGCAAATTCAGCACTCGTCATGATACGGCGCATCAGGTCTGCCTCGGCGATACACGGCGACAGGAAATCATGGCCACTGGGTTCGTATGACAGGGGACAGTTCCGGTCAGCCAGGTAAAAATCCCTGGAGCGGCCAGCCACCAGTTGCGAAAAATCATCGCGACCGGAAACCCGCGCCCAATCCAGGAACAGGCCGAAGGCAAATGCGGTCTGTGCGTGCTCACCAATACGAATCGGGTAGGCCAGTTTTTCCAGCCAGGTTTGCATATTGTTCGCCAACGTCGTTTCCAGTGGTTCGAGTACTGTCAACCATTGCCGGGCCCGGGGGTCGTCCCACTCGCGCAATTCAGCAGTCAGCTGTAGAAACCAGGCCACGCCGTATGGCCGTTCGAACGAAGTGCGTTGTTCGTGCGAGACATAACGCACCTCAGCGGCAACTTTCTCCGTCGTAAAGCTCTTGTTCAAGGCGGATTCAGCCATGGTGGCAAAATCGGCCTGTGGGTAGAGCCGCAACAGCCGCGTCAACAACCAGTGGCCATGCACGGATGAATGCCAGTCAAAACAGCCGTAAAAAACCGGTGTCAGTTCACGTGGCGGTGCGACGTCCTGGTCGCCCGTCAACACGTGGCTGATCTTGTTCGGGTACTCCTGGTGCACACAGCTCAGTGCCAGGCTTGCAAACCGACCGACACCCTGGTCTTCCTGGGCCTGGGCCGACACGACTACGGCGAATGCCGCCACGAAAGTCAATATGTTCTTAGCCATGATCGTCTTCCAATGTCAGGACGAACGGGTCCGGTAATAACTCCCCCATTGTCCAGCTGTGAAAACTGGTTTCGCTGTGGCAGGAAGTAATCACGGCATCATCCGCCAATAATTCCTGCATGACCTGGCGGCAAGCCCCACAAGGTGTCAGCACCTCGAATCCGGTCGCATAAATGAGCAATGCCCTCAACTTGCCTGGTTCCACACCGGCACTGATCGCCGCTGCCATGGCATTGCGTTCAGCACACTGCGTCAGGCCGTACGAGGCGTTCTCGACATTGCAACCAGTGTAAATATTGCCCTCGTCATCCAGAACGCGACGCCGACTCTTGCGCCGCTGTAGGGTGAGTATGCTTTTTCACTGGCCGCCTTGGCCGGGGCAAACAAGCGGTCAATGAGATTTTCAATGTATTTCATGCATCCACCTCTATTTGCAGCACGGCGTCGAGCACCACTTCGATCGCCGTTCCAAATGCGTTCTGGCGCGCTTCATGGGTAGCCCTTTCACCAGTCGGGATAACGTCACTGACCGAAAGTAGAGTCAAAGCCCTTTTACCCTGCTGCCTGGCCAATGCGTACAGTGCTGCCGATTCCATGTCTATCGCCAGCACGCCGCTCGCCTGAAGCCGGTCAATGAAACCCGCGTCCGGATGGTAGAACCAGTCGGTGGCAAACACCTTGCCGGTCCTGATACCAAGCCCCCTGGCCCTGGCTTCGCTGTGCACACGCTGCAACAGGACCGGGTCCGCCGCGATGGTGCTCGCGCTGCCGGGATATTGCCGGATCATTGCGGAGTCCGTATCTGCACAATCGGCCAGCACCAGTTCACCGACCTGCATGTCACCCACCAGGCCGCCGCAGGTTCCCACCCGGATGATCTGGCTGACCCCGTAATAATCGAACAACTCGTGCGCATAAATACTGATCGACGGCATGCCCATACCCGAGCCCATGATGGACACGCGCCGGCCCTTGAAGGTGCCGGTAAAACCGAGCATGTTGCGTACCCGGTTCACAACCCGTAGGTCATCGAGGTGATTCTCCGCCAGGGCCTGCGCCCTCAGTGGGTCACCTGGCATCAGCACGGTGGCGGCGAAATCGCCCTTGGCGGCCTCTATGTGCGGTGTTCCAGTCATAAGCGTCCCTTTGGTATGTTCTGACCGTGCAGGCCAGCGATTAGGAAATCAGTTCGTACACCGCAGGCAGTGCATCCATCTTGCGGCCGATGACGATGGCGGCCAACAACTCCTCCGCAGCCTGCTGCCATGCGGCCTCGTCGGCAGCATGTATGGTCAACAGCTTGTCACCCCTGCGCACGTTATCACCGACAAGACAAAAATCCGTTAATCCAACACGGTGATCGATGCTGTCGCCGGACCGTTTGCGTCCGCCACCCAGGCCTACGACCGCCAGGCCAATGGCGCGCGCATCCATGAGCTCGATATAACCGTCATGCGGCGCTGCCAGTTCACGCACCACCGGTGCCTGCTCCAGGAATTGGTCGGGTGTCTCCAAAAGGCCGGTAGGACCGCCCTGCATGGCCGCCATGCGTGCAAAGCACTCCGCCGCCTGGCCGGATTCAAGCACATCGACCAGGTTCCGCCTGGCGGTTACCGGCGTCGGCGCCAGTTTCCCCAGAAGCAATGCCTCGGCCGCTAATGACAACACCACTTCCTCCAGCCTCGGGTGACGGTAATCCCCCTTCAGGAAACGGATGGATTCCAGGACCTCCAGTGCATTACCCGCGCTGCAGGCCAGTGGCTGGTTCATATCGGTTATCAAAGCCCGGGCCGGCAGGCCCGCCATGGCGGCGACTTCGATCAGGTTGGCTGCCAGGTCACGAGCGAGATTGCGTTCCCGCATGAATGCGCCGCTACCGGTCTTGATATCCAGAACCAGGCCGTCGAGCCCCTCGGCCAGTTTCTTGGACAAAATCGAAGCGACGATCAGCGGTGTCGAATCAACCGTTGCGGTAACATCGCGGATGGCATAAATACGCCCATCGACAGGCGCCAGCTCACTGCCCTGGCCGGTTATGGCCAGCCCGGCCTGCCGCACGGTGCTATCGAACACCTGTTGCGAGGGCTTGATATTGAACCCTGGGATACTCTCGAGCTTGTCCAGCGTACCACCGGTGTGGCCCAGCCCATGACCCGAAATCATCGGGATATAGGCGCCACAGGCCGCCAGCATGGGCGCCATGACCAGGCTGACCAGGTCACCTACACCGCCGGTAGAATGCTTGTCGAGCACCGGACCTGGAAGCCCGTCCCAACGCAGGCACCG
>JAPHTE010000134.1 GCA_026196445.1 Lysobacterales bacterium | reverse complement strand
TCAAAACTGGTCTTCGTCCAGCGCCATCATGCTGCTGCTGCCGGCCTTGATGGCCGCCAGGTAAGCGCCGGTGCGTGGCAACAGGTGGTCGAAATAGAATTTCGCCGTGACGATCTTGGCCTGCAAAAACTTCTTGTCGGAACCACCGTTGGCCAATGACTGTGTGGCCTTCAACGCTGAAAGCGCCATGACCCAGCCACCACACAAAAAGCCCATCAGCATCATGTAATTGACACTCGCCGAGCCGATGGCGTGTTTGTCCCGTTGAGCGTTTTCGAGCAGCCAATCCGTAGCCTCCCTGCCCGTTTGCACGGCCTCTTTCAAGCTCACTCCCATGCCGGACAGCTCATCCAGTGCCGAAACCTTCTCCGCATCCGCCAGCATTTCTTGCAGCAAAGCCTGTACCGCCTCACCCTTGTCCATGACCGTCTTGCGCCCGGCCAGGTCCAGGCCCTGGATACCCGTGGTGCCCTCGTAAATGGTCATGATGCGTTCGTCGCGCACGTGCTGGGCACTGCCGGTTTCCTCGATATAGCCGGCACCGCCATGCACCTGCATGCCCAGGTAGGTCACTTCCTGTGCAAACTCGGTGATCCAGCCCTTGACGATGGGGGTGTACACACCGGTGCGCGCAGCATGCCGGGCGGCATCTTCGGGGCTTTCTGCCGTCTTGATCCGGTCATTCTCGGCGGCGGCCACGTACACCAGTCCACGCATGGCCTCAGTCGCCGATTTCATGGTCATCAGCATGCGGCGAACGTCCGGGAACTGGATAATCGGGTAACGCGAACCATCCTTGCGTGTACCCTGCAGGCGTTCCCTGGCGTATTCTGCGGCCTGCTGGTAGGAACGGACTGCCACGCCCAATCCCTGGATACCGACACCCTGGCGGGCGTCGTTCATCATCGTGAACATGGCCATCAGTCCCTGGTGTGGTTCACCCACCAGGTAGGCCACTGCACCGCCGTTATCACCGAAGTTAAGGGTCACGGTCGGGCTCGCGTGGATTCCCAGCTTATGCTCCAGGCCAACCGCATACACGTCGTTACGCTTGCCGGGACGACCGTTCTCATCCAACAGGTATTTCGGCACGAGGAACAGCGAAATGCCTTTTACACCCGGGGGTGCATCCGGCAGACGTGCGAGCACCAGGTGGATGACGTTCTCCGTCATCTGGTGATCACCCCAGGTAATGAAAATCTTCTGCCCGATCATCAGGTAATGGTCACCTTCAGGTACGACCTTGCAGGCAACCGCGGCGAGGTCGGAGCCAGCCGAGGCCTCGGTCAGGCACATCGTGCCGGTCCATTCACCGGAAACCAGGCCAGGCAGGTAGGCGTCCTGCAGTTCTTTGGAGCCGTGTTTGATCAGCGCCTCCACGGCGCCGGTGGTTAGCAATGGGCACAGTGAAAATGCCGCGCAGGCTGAATACCAGATCTCGGTGGTCCCGGCGCCCAACACGCGTGGCATGCCCTGGCCGCCATAAGCTTCCGGACCCGATAACGACGCCCAGCCGTTATCGATGTACTGCCGGTAAGCATCGGCAAAACCCGGTGTTTCCTGCACACCTTCATCAGTGAGCTTGGCGCCCAGTTCGTCGCCAACCGTGTTCAGCGGCGCCAGCACCTCGCTACCGAAGCGTCCAGCTTCCTCCAGGATCGCCAGCGCCAACTCGGTGTTGACCTCTTCCAGCCCGGCATCCACACATAATTGGTCAAAATCCAGTAGATCATTCAGCAAAAATGCTGCGTCTTTATACGGGAAACGATAGTCACTCATGAGATACAATCCCTGCTTGCGAACGTGAGAAAGGCGGCACACCTATTATGACGAATTTCGCCCTGCCATGAAACAGCGGTGCCCGTAATAATGCCATTCGACGTGGCCATTGTCGGTGGTGGGCTGGCCGGGATCACGGCTGCGCTGGAATTGCTGGAGCACGATCTCAGCATCGTCATCATCGATCGGGATTCAGAACAGAATTTTGGCGGGCTGGCGGTGGAGTCGCTGGGTGGCATGTTATTGGTGGACACACCCATCCAGCGCCTGAACCGGGTGAAAGACAGCCCCGAGGCCGCGCTCAGGGACTGGTATTCCTTCGCACAGTTTACAGAGCAAGACACCTGGCCTAAAAAGTGGGCCGAATTGTATGTCAACCGTAGCGTGGACGATATCTACAACTGGCTCAAGCCCAGGGGCATCCGGTTTTTCCCGATACCGCACTGGGTCGAGCGTGGGGAATCCGGCGAGGGCAACTCCCTGCCTCGCTACCACATCGTCTGGGGCACCGGGCGGCGCCTGATGCAGAGGCTGTCAGACGATTTACGCCACCACCCCAGGGCAAATAACCTGGAATACCTGTTCGAACACCGTGTGGAAGAGCTGCTGCTGCATGGTGGCGCCGTCGTTGGGGTCCACGGTAGAAGTGAAACCACCGGGCAGGCCTTTGAAATCGAAGCCGGCGCCGTGCTGGTAGCGTCGGGTGGTATCAACGGCGATATCGAACGGGTCAAACGCGAGTGGGATAGAAGCTGGGGCCCGGCACCCGAACACATCCTCAACGGCGCCCACCGCTACGCCGACGGCACCCTGCACGATGCTGTTACGAGCATCGGCGGCGAGGTCAGCAAGTTGTACCAGATGTGGAATTATGCCGCCGGCATCCACCACCCCACGCCTCGAATCCCCGGCGAGGGCCTGGGCCTGATCCCGCCAAAGTCAGCGCTGTGGCTGGACGCCACCGGCAAACGCTTTGGCCCCACTCCCCTGGTAACCGGTTTCGATACCCACCTGTTGTGCAAACGCATCGCCATGAGCAAGCACGGCTATAGCTGGCAGGTGATGAACTGGAAGATCGCGCTGAAGGAAATCGCCGTTTCGGGTGCCGACAGCAACCCGGCTTTCCGCGACCGCAGCATCCTGAGACTGGCGCGGGATATCTTCCTTGGAAACCACGAGTTATTGCAATACCTGGTTGACGAATGCGAGGACGTCGTGGTCGCCGACAGCCTGGAAGAACTGGTGGCAGGCATGAACCGGCTGAACGCCGCCAGCGAGGCGGTTGGTGGTGGCCATGTCGTGTTGGATAACGTACTCCAGGCCGTTGCGCACTACGACGCGCAGATCGAACTGGGCAAGGCTGGTTTCGACGAACAACTCGAACGTATCCAGCGAGTCAGGCAGTGGCGCGGTGACCGTTCACGCACCTGCAAACTGCAGCGGATCATGGATCAGAAAGCCACGCCTCTGGTCGCTTTCCGTGAATTTATCGTCAGTCGCAAGAGCATGGGCGGCATCCAAACCGACCTGCAAAGCCGCGTGCTATCCAACACGGGTGAACCCATATCCGGTCTTTACGCGGCCGGTGAAGCGGCAGGATTCGGCGGTGGCGGCATCTGCGGGTTAAAATCACTGGAAGGTACCTTTATCTCGAACTGTATTTTGAACGCACGCATGGCGGTACGCTCCATGACCGGGCAGCCCCTGACGCCATGACACAGGGCCTGTTAGCACTTACTGCTTCGGTGTCGTAGCTGCCCAAAACCGGGCCAGGCAAGGCGCGAGGAGAGAGGTTTGGTATGCCAAATGAATGACGAGTAACAATGCATGGCCCGGTTTTGGGCGCTATCCGCCGGAACGGGGCCATTTTTCCGCACATCTGCGTTACGCTTCGCTCATTTAGCGGTGCTAAACTACGCTCAGCAAGCCTTGGTCTGCAAAAAAATGGCCTCCGGCGACACTGATTCAGTAAGAGCTAACAGGCCCTAAACGAGGTCAACAATGAGAAAAACCGGCGCATGGCTGGTCCGTTACGCCCTGGAACAAATCGGCGTCCGCTACACCTTCGGCATTCCCGGTGTGCATAACACCGAGATCTACGATGAACTGAACCGTTCCACCACGATCCAGCCCGTGCTGGTCACCCACGAAGGCGGCGCGGCATTCATGGCCGACGCCGTGAGCCGCACGACCAGGCACATCGGCACCCTGCTGATCGTACCGGCCGCAGGTGTCACGCATGCCGCCAGTGGTATTGGTGAAGCCTTTCTCGATGGTGTCCCGATGCTGGTCATCTGTGGCGGTATCCGCAACGACCTCGACAAGCAGTACCAGCTGCACGACGTGGACCAGCACGCCCTGCTGGCGCCAATCACCAAGAAGACCTACAAGATCGAGAACCACCAGGACATCATCCCCACCATCTACGAGGCTTTTGAGCTGGCAGTGAGCGGTGAACCCGGCCCGGTGTTCGTGGAAGTCCCGGTCAATATCCAGCTGTTCCCCGGCGAGACTGCCACGCCGATTCCATTTGCCCATCTTGTGGAGCCAGCAACTCCGGACCTTGAAGCCGTCAAGAAGGCAGCGCAGATGCTGTACGCGGCTGACCGGCCCGGGCTGTTTATCGGCTGGGGGGCAGTCGACGCCGTTGAAACCAGCGTCCAGGTCGCCGAGTATCTATGCGCACCGGTGGCCACCACGTTGCAGGGCCTGAGCGCTTTTCCCGGCAACCACCCCTTGCACACCGGCATGAGTTTTGGTGAGGCTGCCGTGCCCGCTGCAACCAATGCCTTCAGGGATTGTGATTGCTTGTTGGCGGTGGCGACGCGATTCAGCGAGATCGGCACAGCCAGTTTTGGTGTCGAACCACCCAAAAAACTGGTCCACGTCGACATCAACCCGGATGTATTCAATGCCAATTACCCTGCCGCCATCACCATCGAGGGTGATGCCGATACGGTGCTGCGCGCAGTGCTGCAGGAATTGCAAGCGCTCGGCGTCGCGAAAGATGACGGCGGCGCACGGGCGGCTGCCATACGGGCCGATAAGACGGCCTACCTGCAAGAATGGCTGGACCACGACAGCCATGGCCGTGTGAACCCGGGCCATTTTTTCAAGGCGTTGCGCGAACAACTCGATGATGATGCCATCGTCGTGGTCGATGACGGAAACCACACTTTCCTCGCTGCTGAACTGATGCCCATCCACAAGGCACGCGGCTTTATTTCACCCACTGATTTCAACTGCATGGGCTACGCCACTCCGGCGGCGACCGCAGCGAAGCTGGCAAATCCGCGTAACCAGGTGGTGGGTATCATCGGTGACGGCGCTTTCCTGATGACCGGCCTGGAAACCCTGACTGCATCGTCGCTGGGTACCGGCGTGGTCTATTTTGTTTTCAACGACGGTGAACTTTCGCAGATCTCACAAGCGCAGCAAATCCCATACAACCGGAAAACCTGTTCCGTATTAAAGGAAATCAATCTCGCTGGCGTGGCACAGGCCACGGATTGTGAGTTTATCTCCATCAATGGGAATTCTGATTGCAATCCAGGCATCCAGCAGGGCTTGACGCTGGCAGCACAGGGCAAACCGGTGATCGTGGACGTGAAAATTGATTACTCCAAGCGCACGCGGTTTACAAAGGGCATCGTCAAGACCAACCTGGGCCGCTTCACGCCGGGTAACAAGTTCCGCTTTATCAGCCGGGCGCTGCTGCGAAAAATTACCGGTTAAGCAATTTTCAGATTTTTTCCTATAGTTAGTACACAGGGTTTGATACCTGGATGATTAACTAGGAGAAAATGCAGTGACTAAAAACTTAATTTCGAGTCTGACAACCGGTCTTTTGCTATTGGCAGGATCCAGCGCCGTATTGGCCGAGGACGAAGTATCGTTCAAGGTTGTGCCGGTGGAAATGTTCGCCTGTAGCTACAATGAAGGCAAAGGGCCGGCCGACCTGGACAAGGCCACCGCCAAATGGAATGCATGGGCGGACGGCCAAGGGCTTGACAGCTACGCGGCCTGGACGCTGACGCCTTACTACTACGGTCCGGACCAGGATTTCGATGTGATCTGGTTGGGTGCGGGGAAAGATGCTGTAGCACTGGGCAAAGCCCAGGACGCCTACCTCACGGAGGATGCCGGGGTACGTGCCGGCTTTGGCGAAGTTGTGAACTGTGACGCGCACGTCAATTACGCCTCGCTGCAATTCAAGGCGCCGCCAGACAACGCCACACCCGGTAATTCCGTACTGACCTTTTCCGATTGCAATTTCAAGGAAGGCGCAACTTTCGAAGCATTGAGCGCCGCAATGGATAAATGGTCGATGCACCTGTCCGAAGCCGGTTCCACTGCCGCTATCTGGCACTGGTACCCGGTTTACGGTGGTGGCGGTGAGGAATTTGACTTCAAATGGCTGGAAGGCTTTGCGAATTTCGAAGAACTCGGTGGTGACTTCGAGCGCATGGGCAACGGCGGTGGTTATAAAGTGAGCAATGAATTGTTTAGCGACCTGTTGGATTGTGACTCGAGCCGCGCTTACGTGGCCCAGAACCGCAGGTCAGCGCAACTCAGGTAGGATCACGGTGGGGGAGTCAAAAACGGCGGGGGTTTCCCGCCGTTTTTTTTTGAAACTGACCGGTTATTCCGGCAGCCCGGCTTTCTTTAAAATCTTGTCCATCAGGCACCAACCCGTCAGCCCGGACTGGAACAGGTTCGCGCCGACAAAAACGGTAAGCCACAGCCAGTATGTAGAATGGAAGATGGGGCTGGCGGGCGCACCGAGAGCCAGTGACAGCAGCACTAGAAACCCGGCGATGGTACGTACTGTACGATTGATGTTCATGTCTATCTCCACTTTGCTTGGGGAAACACTTTGTGCATCTGTAAAGATACATCAATCTTCACATCGGGTCAGGTGTTAGGCTAACCGGGATGAACCTTTACGAAAAGCATCTGCTGCCAAAGCTGGTACACGTCGTGTGCCGCCAGCAGCCGATGACGAAACAACGCGAAAAATTGGTGCCACTGGCAACGGGTCGCGTGCTGGAAGTCGGAATTGGTACTGGCCTGAACCTCCCTTTCTATAACCCGGGAAAAGTCACGCACCTGTGGGGCCTGGATCCGTCTGCCGAGATGTGGAGCATCGCGCAGAAAAATGCCCGGGAACACCACCTGGAAGCGGAGTTCATCGAGTCCGGCGCGGAGGACATTCCGCTGGATAGCGATAGTGCTGACACGGTGGTGATGACTTATACGCTGTGCTCGATTCCCGACGTTTACGCGGCCATGGCCGAGATCAGGCGTGTACTGAAGCCCGGTGGCAAGTTGCTGTTTTGTGAGCACGGCAAGGCGCCTGACGAGCGTGTATTACGCTGGCAGAACCGGCTAAACCCGGTCTGGAAGGCATTTTCCGGCGGTTGTAACCTGCACCGGCCGATTCCCGAGATACTCGACAGGGGCGGGTTCAGATCAGGCGATATGCAAACCATGTACCTGCCAGGCTGGAAGCCGGCAAGCTTCAACTACTGGGGTACGGCTTTAGGGATATAAACGCTGCTTTTTCCAGGCAGCATCTTCAAGCGTGTAAAGTACACGGTCATGCAGGCGGTATTCGCCCAGGTTCCAGAATTCGACGGTTTCCGGGCTCAACACGTAACCGGTCCAGTGTGGCGGGCGTGGTACTTCCCTGCCCTCGTATTGCTTTTCCAACTCGTGGAAGCGCGCCATCAGGGTTTCACGGCTGTCCAGAGGTTGCGACTGGTTTGAAGCCCAGGCACCGATCTGGCTGCCGCGTTCACGGGTCGAAAAGTAGGCATCGGCTGCCTCGTCTGACACCAGCGTTACATTTCCCACCAGTTGCACCTGGCAGCCACTGGTCTTCCACAGGAAGGTCGCCGCTGCCCTGGGACACACCGCCAGCTGCTGGCCCTTGACGCTGCGGGTATTGGTGAAGAATACGAAACCATCCTCGTCCAATGCCTTGAGCAGCACGGTACGCGACGTGACCCGGCCTTTACAGTCACTGGTGGCCAGCACCATGGCGGTCGGTTCCTGCTCACCGCTAACCCTGGCCTGTTTGAAGGCCTTGTTGAAACGGTCGATGATTTCCTGCGACAGGCTCATATCGTTAATTTACCCTTAATTTTACAGGCTGTAATAGAGGTTCATTTCGAAGGGGTGCGGACGGTTGCGCACCGCGACCACTTCCTTCATTTTTTCTTCTACCCAACTGTCGATCAGCTCGGAGTTGAATACGCCACCTTCCATCAAGTAGTCGTGGTCTGCTATCAGCGCGTCCAGTGCTTCTTCCAATGAGACCGGGATCGAGGCCAGTGTAGCCTGTTGCTCATCACTCCAGTTGAAAATATTGTCATCGAAGGGCCCAAAACCGTTGCTATCATCCGGCATGATGCGGTTACGGACACCGTCCAGCCCGGCCATCAACAGCGCGCTCATCGCGAGGTAGTAGTTGCAGGTGCCGTCACCGGTGCGGAACTCGATACGCTTGGCCGCCTCAGAGGTGGCGTACTTGGGAATGCGTATGGCCGCGCTACGGTTGGCCACTCCGAAAAACAGCTTGACCGGTGCCTCGAACCCCGGCAGCAAGCGCTTGTAGGAATTGGTGCTGGGGTTGGTAAAGGCCGTCAGCGACCGTCCGTGTTTCAATATGCCGCCTATGAAACACAGGGCCTCATCCGACAAATCCGCGTAACCGCCTTCACGGTAGAACAGGTTTTTCCCGCCCTTGCGCAACTGGATATGGAAATGCATGCCATTACCGGGTTCGTCATAAAGCGGCTTGGGCATGAAGGTGGCGGTCAGGCCGTGTTTCAGTGCACAGTTGTGGATGGCGTCCTTGACGTACATCATCTTGTCGGTGATCAACTCGAACGGCAGCAATTCGGTCTCGATCTCCTGTTGCCCGGACAGGCCCACCTCGTGGTGGTGGTAACGGACCGGGCAACCAACACCCTCGATCAACTGCACCATCTCCTCGCGCACGTGCGCATATTTATCGAACGGCGTATCGATGTGGTAACCCTTGCGGTGGGCGACTGCCGTACCATCGGAATCCAGGTAACCGCCCGGCAGGTCATCCTTGTTTTCGGCCGAGGTAAATTTGTAACCGGCACTGTACTTGCCGTTGTCGATAACGGCCTCGTTGAACAGGTAGAATTCGAACTCCGGCACCCACAGCGACTCGTCCGCGATACTCGTATCGATCATGTATTTATGGGCACGGCGGGCGACCGTCCGGGGATCCTTGTTCACGCCTCGGCGCGAATCAGCGTCGCAGATGTAGCTCAACATGCGCAGGGTTTTTGCCGGGGTGAATGGATCGGTCACTGCCGTTTCGAGGTCGGGCAGCAAGACCATGTCCCCGGCTTCCACCGATTTCATACCCGGTATGCTGGAGCCGTCAAACGGAATGCCGTGCTTGCACACGTGGTCCAACCGTCGCGACGGAAAGCTGATGTGATACCAGTTGCCGATCAGGTCAGCGTATTTCAGGTCGATGGTCGCAATATCCTGCTCTGCAAGCAATTTCTTGACGTCATCAAGGTTCATCTCGGGCCTCGTCAATTCCCAACAGCCATGTGTATGCCTGCGGGTCACCTCAGGGGTTGGAAGTTTGGCACAAAATGCAATTCCGGGGTATGAAAACCGGTAAAAAAGTGATTCTGGGCCACGGTCGCAAGCGCTATTTAAACACGCCTGTTGACTGATTTACAAATACATATAAAGCACTTTAAAAACAATAACTTTTAATAATGTAAAATATTATTTCAGTTGACTCCCCGTGCGTTCCTAAAAACTGGAAAGCACCTGTTTACATCGGCTATTACATGGAGGAAAATGATTGATCATCGCCGGTAAGGCGTACTTGCCGTCCCGCATGTTTCCCCAAATGGTGGGGTGATTTTGGTCAGGGGATCTTGTTTGATACGGTTTTCTGTAACGAAACATCTGTTTCCAGGAATATCCGGAGCTGGCGGGGCTTAATCCAATATTTTTGGAGTTTAATAACGAAGGAAGTGACATGAAAAATCCTATTTTCCGAATGATCCTTGCCTGCTCCCTGTTTGCAGTATTCAACACCGCAGCACTCGCGGCCGATGTCGTTTTGACGCCTTTCGGGCAAAGCCCGGACGCCATGATGGTCAAGGTCGTGCTGAAAAAGCTGGGTGTTGAATCCAGGCTGGAAAAAATCCTTCAGGCAGATGACCTGCAGGATGAAAAAGTCCTGGTGACCGTTGTCGCCGGTAGTTCAAAGGGCCTCGGTGAGGCCGGTATCGACAAGGACGCGGAAGTCGCCCGCATGCAAGCGGTGGCCGAGGCCGCCAAAGCCAAGGGTATGAAAATACTGGCCATGCATATCGGCGGCAAGGGACGCCGTGGTACGTTAACGGACATATTCATCGAAGCGGCCGTGCCGATGGCCGACAAGCTGATCGTCGTTGAAGGCGGCGATTACGACGGCCTTTTCAGCAAACTGGTTGAAGGCACGGAACTCGAGATCATTCCGGCCACATCAGTTCGTGCAACCGGCGAACCCCTGAAACAGGTTCTGACCGAGTGG
>JAPHTE010000421.1 GCA_026196445.1 Lysobacterales bacterium | reverse complement strand
TTTTCGCGCAAGCCCTTGTTCGGTTACGGCTCGATGGTGTACGCCACCGCCACCATCGCCTTCCTGTCATTCATTGTCTGGGCCCACCACATGTTCACCGTCGGTATGCCCTTGCAGGGCGAGCTGTTCTTCATGTACGCGACGATGCTGATTTCGGTGCCGACCGGCGTCAAGGTGTTCAACTGGGTCAGCACCATGTGGCAGGGCTCGATGACTTTCGAAACCCCGATGCTGTTCGCCATCGGCTTTGTTGTGCTGTTCACCATCGGCGGCCTGTCAGGCCTGATGCTGGCGATCACCGCGGCAGATTTCCAGTACCACGACACCTATTTCGTGGTCGCCCATTTCCACTATGTGCTGGTACCCGGCGCGGTGTTTGCGCTGATGGCTGCGACCTACTACTGGCTGCCGAAATTCAGCGGTAACATGTACTCCGAAAAATGGGGCAAGATCCATTTCTGGCTGTCGGCGATCTTCGTCAACGTGCTGTTTTTCCCGCAGCACTACCTGGGTCTGGCCGGTATGCCGCGCAGGATTCCCGACTACTCGCCACAGTTCGCCGACTTCAACATGATTTCGTCGATTGGCGGCTTCGCCTTTGGCGTGACCCAGCTGATATTTGTCGGCGTGGTCGTGCACTGCGTATTCCGCAGCAAGGTCAAGGCGACCCCGCGTGTATGGGAAGCAAGCCGTGGCCTGGAATGGACCCTGGATTCCCCACCGGCCTACCACAGCTTCACTACACCACCGCAAGTGACCCATAACATGGTCACGCACACGGATTAAGGCCTGCAAATACCATGCATGACGACATTTCCCAGCAGGATCTCAGGCACAAACGCGCCAACGCAAGGCGCACGGCCTGGCTACTCGGTTTTATCGCGCTGGCAATATTTGCCACCTTCATCGGCTCTGCCGTGATGGGCCGCTGATATGGACACCAAAGCACAAAATCGCAAGATTGCACGGCGCCTGGCACTGGTTGCGGTGGGCATGTTCGGCTTTGGCTTTGCCCTGTGGCCCTTGTATAACGTGTTTTGCGAAGTGACCGGTTTTGGCGGGCGCGCCATCCAGGTAGGGACAAGCAATGAGGAGGTGGCCGTTTCGGACCGTAACGTCAAGATTCGTTTCGACGCCAGTGTCAATTCCTCCCTGCCCTGGCATTTCCAGGCCAAGGAAAAAGTGGGCGAGTACCAACTCGGGGAGCCCAGCATCGCCTACTACCTGGCCATGAACCCCGATGACGAAACGATCACCGGCCAGGCTACCTACAACGTGTCGCCGCCCGAGGCCAGCCTGTATTTTGTCAAGACGGAATGTTTCTGTTTCACCGAACAAACGCTCAAGGCCCATGAGAGCCGCGAGATGCCCGTCTATTTTTATATCAAGCCCGACCTGCCGGAACACATCCGGGACATCACGCTGTCCTATACTTTTTACCGGCAGGGTTATGAACTAACCGACCAAATGGCCCAACACTAACCGCATGAATAGTTGAGAATTGATAATGGCACAACACGCTGAAGGCACATATTACGTACCCCACGGCACCAGGTGGCCGATCGTCGGGTCAATTGGCATGGTCACCATGCTGGCCAGCGCGGCCGCCTGGATGAATGGTTCCACGCTCGGCCACTGGACCTTCTGGCTCGGGCTCGCGATCATCATTTTCATGGTATTCGGCTGGTTTGGCACGGTTATCCGTGAAAGCCAGGCGGGTCTGTACAATAGCCAGGTCGATGGTTCCTTCCGGCTCGGCATGTCCTGGTTCATCTATTCCGAAGTGATGTTTTTCGCGGTGTTCTTTGGTGCGCTGTTCTATGCGCGCGCCCTGGTCATACCCTGGCTGGGTGGCGAAGGCACCGGCGCGGCCACCAATGAATTGTTATGGCATGGCTACACCCCGGCCTGGCCTACCAATGGCCCGGCCAACGTGGGTGGTGCATTTTCTACCATCCCTGCCTTTGGCGTGCCGTTTTTGAATACGCTGATCCTGCTATCGTCCGGCCTGACCGTAACCCTGGCCCACCATGCCTTGAAGAAGGAAAACCGTGCTGGCCTGGTACTGTGGTTGCTGGCCACGGTGGTGCTGGGCTTTACCTTTGTATTTTTCCAGGCGGAAGAGTACATCGAAGCCTATACCGAACTGGGGCTTACACTTGGTTCCGGTATCTACGGCGCCACGTTCTTCATGCTTACCGGATTCCACGGCATGCACGTCACCCTGGGCGCGATCATGCTGACGGTGATCATGCTGCGTGCGGCAAAGGGACACTTCAAACCCCGCAACCACTTCGCCTTCGAAGCGGTGGCCTGGTACTGGCACTTTGTGGATGTTGTCTGGCTGGGCCTGTTTATTTTTGTATACCTGCTCTGAGGCTGACGCGGGAACGGCTGACCTTTTGCTTTAAGCTGGCTGGCAGAAGCTTGGCCTGTGCCCTCTCTAACCCCTGAAATTCAACGGGCTTGCGGTTGGCTCGATCAAACCCATCTGGTACATGATGTAGACAACCGCCAGCAACAGCAGCGACAAACCTATGCGCCACGTCAGCCGTTTCAATGTCCTTTCACCCTCTCCCTTATCCCGCACCATGAAGTAAAATGAAGAGCCCAGCGTGTAGAGAATGACGAGCAGAAAAACAATAATGACAGCCTTGACGAGCATAACCGTTTCTCCGGTTGAAGTAGCCTTTCGACAAGGCGGATTATAAAGAAAGATGACACCCAGGGTATCCAGGTCTTTCAGGCCATCCTTACCGGTCACGCTGATACTGGCGCTGCTCGCTGTGCTGTTTGCGAGTCTCGGGTCATGGCAAATCCGTCGCGCGGCTGAAAAGGCCATACTGGAGACCGAACACCAACACGCGCCCAGCCTTGCCCTGGATACCGCACTGGCCACTGAACGGCGCTTCGCACGTGTCGAAACCAGCGGACACTACGACCCGCAACGCCACATCCTGTTGGACAACCAACTCTGGCAGGGGCGCGGCGGTGTACATGTATTTACACCGTTTGTGACCAGTTCCGGCACCGCCATCCTGGTCAACCGGGGCTGGTTGCCACTGCCACCCGACCGGCGGGAACTGCCAGCGGTTCCGACCCCCGCAGAAGAGGTCACCGTCCGCGGCATGCTCAACGACTTCCCGGTACCCGGACGCATGGTCGGCGAAGCGGACAGGCTGGAGACGGACCGCTGGCCACAATTGGTGACCTACATGCGCCACGCCGACATTGCGCGCGTACTCGGCCTGCCACTGGAAACACATATCATCCAGTTGTCACGGGACGCGGAACACGGGTTTGAAGACCGTGACTGGAAACCGGTATTCTTGAGTGCCGAGCGGCACCGGGCGTACGCTTTCCAGTGGTATGCCCTGCTGGCCGCCTGCGTCATATTGTGGTTGCTGGTCAGTTTGAGGAAAACACGAGTGGACGACACATGAATCTTTCCCGCCAGAAACTGACATTGATCGGAATTTTTGCCCTGTTCATGGGACCGGTGATCCTGGTCATGCTGATGCGCTCGTCCTGGTGGCAGTACCAGCCGGCCGGTATGCAGAACCAGGGCTACCTGGTGCAGCCACCCACGCCGCTGGAACTGCAACAGGACACCGGAATCGAGAACAAGTGGACTATCCTGTACGTGCTGCAACAACCCTGTGAGCAGGACTGCCTGGAACACGCCGCCGCCTTGCGTCAAATTCACAAGGCCTCTGGCCGGTACCGGGAGCACCTGGCCATCGCGCTACTGGCCACATCACCCCTGGAGCC
>JAPHTE010000267.1 GCA_026196445.1 Lysobacterales bacterium | reverse complement strand
GAACCTGAAGCAGAGGAACCTGAAGCAGAGGAACCTGAAGCGCAAGAAACCGAATCTGATGAAAGTGATGCTGAGGAAGACGATCCGGAAATCAAGCTGGACCTGGCGCGGGCCTACCTGTCGCTGGGTGACAAGGAAGCATCGCGTTCAATGCTCGAGGATGTCCTGAAAAGTGGTGACGCGGCACAGAAGGCCGAAGCCCAGAAAATGATGGACGAACTCTGACGGATGCCGGGTCCAGCATATCGACTGTACTCCCGCGCGCGGCAGTAGCCGGCACCGGTCTTCACGTGGTCTGTTAGCATGCGTTACGCATTTGGTATCGAGTACGATGGCAGCGGCTTTTTCGGCTGGCAGCGACAGGATCACGCCCCGTCGGTACAGCAGGCCGTAGAGCAGGCCGTCAGCGGGGTTGCCAACCACCCTGTTACCGTCATCGCGGCCGGCCGCACGGATACCGGTGTCCACGCCCATGGCCAGGTCGCGCATTTTGATAGCGACTCCAGGCGCACTGACCGCCAATGGATACTCGGAATCAATTCAAATTTGCCCGACAGCATCCGGGTATTGTGGGTGCGCCGTGTGGACGACAGCTTTCATGCGCGTTTCGGTGCCTATTCCAGGACTTACCGCTACCGCGTCATGAACCGCTGGGTGCGGCCGGCCATTGGAGCCATGCATTACGCCTGGTGTCGTCAGCCGCTCGATACACAACGCATGCACCGCGCGGCCCAACTTTTGCTGGGTAAACATGATTTCAGCGCATTTCGTTCGGCGGGTTGCTCAGCGCAACATGCGATCCGGGAAGTGACTTCAATCAGCGTGATCCGCACGGGTGAAATCGTCGACCTGGACATCAGCGCCAATGCCTTCCTCTACCACATGGTGCGGAATATCGCCGGTAGCCTGTTGGCGGTGGGCAGTGGCGAGCAGTCCATAGAATGGTTTGCCGAAGTTTTTGCCAGTAAAGATCGCAAACTGGCAGGCGTCACGGCTGAATCACAGGGACTTTATTTCATGAACGTGCGTTATGATCCCGGCTTTGGCCTGCCGGAGACAGCCCCGTCTTTTCCGGGAGCCCCGACAGATTGATGCACCGCACCCGGATTAAAATCTGTGGCTTGACACGTAGCGAGGATGTACAGTTCGCGGTCAGCCGTGGTGCTGACGCGATTGGTTTTGTGTTCGCGCGGAGTCCGCGCCAGGTCAGCGTGGAGGAAGCAGCGCGGTTAGCGGCTGGGGTACCGGCGGGTGTCTTGCGGGTCGGGTTGTTCCTCGACCAGGAGCAAGCCGAAATTGAACGGGTGCTTGCCAGGGTGCCGCTCGACGTGTTGCAGTTTCATGGACGCGAGACCGGGGCGCAATGCAGCGTGTTCGCTTTGCCGTGGTTGAAAGCGGTGGCAATGGAAGACGAATATTCACTCGAGCGTGCCGAAGGGAATTACGCCGGAGCCATGGGTCTGTTGCTCGACAGTCACCAGGCGGGACAACGCGGCGGCAGCGGCCGGGTGTTCGATTGGTCGCTGGTACGTTCTGCGGCGAAGCCGTTGTGGCTGGCGGGCGGTCTGAATGCGGCCAACGTGGCCGAGGCCATAAAGACCGTACAGCCCTATGCCGTGGATGTATCCAGTGGCGTGGAGTCTGCACCGGGTGTCAAGGACAGCGGTAAGATATCTGAATTTATCGAGGCGGCCAGGGCGGCCGACAAACTTATAGCAGGTAGTGAAATAAATGAATGACGCATACCAGGCCGGACCCGATGGGCGCGGCCACTTCGGAACCTTTGGCGGGCAGTTCGTCTCCGAGACGCTGATGCATGCACTGGATGAATTACGCGAGGCCTATGGACGCTGGCGTAAAGACGAGGAATTCATCCGCAAAATGGACGAAGACCTGGCCTTTTACGTGGGACGTCCGTCACCGGTCTACTATGCGCAGCGGTACACGGCAGCGGCCGGCGGCGCCAGGATATTCCTCAAACGGGAAGACCTGAACCACACTGGCGCACACAAGATCAACAATACCGTCGGCCAGGGTCTGCTGGCCCGTCACATGGGGAAAAAGCGCGTGATCGCAGAAACCGGCGCCGGGCAACACGGCGTGGCGTCGGCGACGGTGGCTGCACGCCTGGACCAGTCCTGTCGCGTGTACATGGGCGAAGTAGACATCCACCGCCAGGCCATCAACGTGTTCAGGATGCGTTTGCTGGGCGCCGAGGTATGCAGTGTTACGTCGGGTTCCGCCACACTCAAGGACGCGCTCAACGAGGCTATGCGCGACTGGGTGACCAACGTGGACGATACCTTCTACATCATCGGCACGGTGGCCGGTCCGCACCCCTACCCGGAAATGGTGCGGGACTTCAACGCTGTGGTCGGCCGCGAAGCGCGCCGCCAAATGCTGGAACTGCATGGTGAATTGCCGGACGCGCTGGTCGCCTGTGTGGGTGGCGGCTCTAACGCCATGGGGTTGTTTCACCCGTTCCTGGACGACGTCGACGTAAAAATGTACGGTGTCGAAGCTGCTGGCCGTGGGCTCGCCGGCGGCGAGCACGCTGCTTCTCTGTGTGCGGGCCGGCCGGGTGTATTACATGGTTGCCGCACCTATTTGCTGGATGATGATGCGGGCCAGATCCGGCACACCCATTCGGTTTCCGCCGGACTTGACTACCCAGGGGTCGGCCCGGAGCACGCCTGGCTGAAAGAGCAGGGCCGTGCCGAGTACGTCAGCGCAACCGACGAGGAAGCCTTGGGGGCTTTTCACCAGTTAACCCGTCTCGAGGGCATCATGCCGGCACTGGAAAGTGCCCATGCGCTGGCCTACGGTTTCAAGCTGGCATCAGATATGCGCCCGGACCAGAGTGTTTTGATCAACTTGTCTGGCCGTGGCGACAAGGACGTGCAAACGGTCGCTGAACTGGAAGGGTTGAGCTTATGAACCGCAGGATCAAGGCCTGTTTCGAAACTGCCAGTAGCAGTGGGCGCAAGGTGCTGATACCGTTCATCACCGCCGGTGATCCCAAGCCGGAGTGGACGGTCGACATCATGCACGCGCTGGTTGAGGCCGGCGCCGACCTGCTCGAATTGGGTGTGCCGTTCTCGGATCCGATGGCGGATGGCCCGGTCATTCAAACGGCCAGCGAAAGGGCCATCGAAAATGGTGTGACCCTCAACACGGTGTTGGACATGGTGGCGGAATTTCGCCGCGACGATGAGCATACGCCGGTCGTGCTGATGGGTTATATGAACCCCCTCGAACGCTTTGGCCGCCAGGAGTTTCCGGCTGCGGCAAAAGCTGCCGGTGTGGATGGTTTGTTGCTGGTCGATTGCCCGCCGGAAGAACGCGACGACCTTGGTGCAGCCATGGATGATGCGTCTATCGATGGTGTATGCCTGGTTGCGCCGACCACGACACGGGAACGCCTTGCGTACCTTGCAAGGCACGCCAGTGGTTTTATCTACTACGTGTCCCTGAAGGGGATCACCGGTGCCGGCCAACTGGACACGGCCGAACTACAGGGCCCGATTGATCAGATCAGGGAATTCAGCGCTTTACCGGTCGCGGTTGGATTTGGCATCAAGACAGCCGAGATGGCTTCCACCGTTGCGCAATTCGCCGATGCCGTGGTCATCGGCAGCGCACTGGTAGAGGTACTGGCAGAATCTTCTTCAAGCGCGGAAGCCTGCGCCGAGGCGCGGGCTTTTGTTGCGCCGGTGCGCGAGTCAATGGACAATATGGCGCGCTGAGCAACCGTTTACAGGCCTCAGGGCCTGTAAACAGTATCTGAAAGGCGTCGTTGTTACTCCAAACGGGGCCAGGTAAGGCGCGAGGAGAAAAGTTTGGTGAATCCAAATGAACGACGAGCAACACAACATGGCCCCGTTTGGGGCGCAATCCAAAGGAACGGAGTCATTTTCCCGCAGATCTGCGTTATGCCTCGCTCAATTAGCGGTGCTAAACTGCACTCGGCAAGCCTTGATCTGCAATAAAAATGACTTCCGGCGACACCGTTCCAGATACTGTTTACAGGCCCTTATATGAGTTGGTTTAAAAAGTTAAGACCTTCAAAAATCCGCACCGAAGGCGGTAACAAGCGTAACGTGCCGGAAGGCCTGTGGACCAAGTGCACGGTGTGCACGGCGGTTCTGTACCGCCCGGAACTGGAAAGAAACCTCCAGGTATGCCCCAAGTGCGGCCACCACATGCGTATCCCGGCACGGGTACGCCTTGAGCAGTTCCTGGACCCGGGTGAGAAACGTGAAATCGCTGCTAACATGGAGTCCGTGGATGCATTGCGTTTCAAGGACAGCAAGAAATACAAGGACCGCATCGCTGCGGCGCAAAAGAAAACCGGCGAAAAAGAGGCTTTGATTGCCCTGGCTGGACAACTCAAGGGTGCGGATATCGTGGCTTGCGCCTTCGAGTTCGGCTTCATGGGTGGTTCGATGGGCTCCGTGGTGGGCGAGAAATTCGCCCGTGCGGGACAGGAGGCTTTACGTCTGAGTGCGCCACTGGTGTGTTTTTCAGCCTCGGGCGGTGCCCGTATGCAGGAGGGTGTTTTGTCACTGATGCAAATGGCCAAGACCTCCGTGGTGCTGGCCAGGCTCAGTGAAAAAGGCATTCCGTTCATATCGGTGCTGACACATCCGACCACCGGTGGCGTTTCCGCCAGCCTGGGTATGCTGGGTGACATCAATGTTGCCGAACCATTGGCGCAGATCGGGTTTGCGGGGCCCAGGGTCATAGAGCAGACGGTGCGTGAAACACTTCCCGAGGGATTCCAGCGTAGCGAGTTCCTGCTGCAAAAAGGCGCCGTGGACATCATTATGGATCGCCGCAATATGCGTGATGAGCTGGCCGGCATCCTGGCATTACTGACCTCCGGCAGCATGCCGAAACCGGTCAGTGGCGAGCTGCTGGAGAATTGATTTCAAGCTGGCCTTGAACCAGGACTCAAAATGAAACTCGAGGCGTGGCTGGCTTTGCTCGAAACACGCCATCCCGTGTCTATCGAGCTTGGCTTGGAACGTTGCGCGGACGTATATATGCGTCTCGGCGCTCCGCGACCCGCGCACAAGGTCTTTACCGTTGCAGGTACCAATGGCAAGGGTTCGACCGTGGCCTACCTGTCTGCGTTGTGCGGCGCCATGGGTTTGCGCCATGGCACCTACACCTCACCGCATATATTCCGTTTCAATGAACGCATTTGCATCATGGGTGAGGTGGTCGACGATGAAACATTGGTACGTGCCTTCGGACAGGTGGAAGCCGCGCGTGAAGACGTCTCGCTGACCTATTTTGAATTTACCACCCTGGCGGGCTTGTTGATCCTGCAGCAGGCAGCGCTGGATTGCGCGGTACTGGAAGTCGGCCTGGGCGGTCGTCTCGATACGGTGAACCTGGTGGACGCGGATTGTGCAGTCATCACGCCCATCGGACTGGACCACCAGGAGTACCTGGGCCCCGACCTGGACTCCATTGCGAAGGAGAAGGCCGGTATCATCCGTACCGGCGCGCCGGTGGTATGCAGCGAACGACAGCCACCCTTACCCGTGTTACAGGCCGCGATGCGACTCGACGCACCGCTGTACCGGCGTGGTGAGGATTTTGATTTGGACGATGACCCATCCGACAACGCAGAACTGCGCTTCAATTGCGGGGAGAAGTCGGTATCCGTTCCAGCGCCATTGATGCCCGGTAAATATCAGCGCGATAACCTGGCGGCTGCCCTGTGTGCATTTTCCATGCTGTACCCGGATTGTTTCTCCAGGCCCAGGGCCATAGGTCAAGCGATACGAACAGTCCGTGTACCCGGCCGTTTACAGAGAGTCGGTTCATCACCTGAGATACTGCTGGACGTGGGGCACAACGGGCTGGCCGCCAAAGCCGTCGCCGCCTATCTTGCATGCCAGGAGGTTAACACGTTGTGTGTACTGGCGATGTTGGTTGACAAGCCGGCCGAGGACGTGGCCAGGGCCCTGCACGGGGTCTGCCAGCGCTGGATATGTGCAGGGCTGCCGGGTGGACGCGGCCAGACGGGCGCTGCCCTGGCAAAACGCATCGAAAAGGTTTTACCGGACGCGGATGTAGAATCTGCCGTCAGTATGGAAGACGCCATGCAAGCCGCCGTAGCAGCGGGTGGGTTCGACCGGATCCTGGTATTTGGTTCATTTCTGACAGTTGCCGCCGCATCGAACTGGATCCGGGATCATGGGACAGCACACTTTGTAAGTAACTGCTAAAATCACATGCAACAACTCCCGAAAATCCCTCGAGACAGGTCAAATGGATAAAGCACTGAAGCAGAGACTGGTGGGCGCAATCGTTTTGATCATCCTGGCAGTCATTGTTTTGCCCATGTTGTTAAGCGGACGCTCTGAAACACTCAAGCAGGAATCCAGGCAAATCGAGGTACCTCCAAGACCGGAAGAGTTGTCCATCGAAACCCGGCGGTTCCCGGTAGGAGTACCAAACGGCCCTGACGTTGAATCCGTCGCACCCGAACAGCTAACCGGAACAGGAAAAGAATCCACGCAGGCTGGCGAGCCGCTCGAGACTGCCACTCAAACAACAGCTGCTGCTGTCGAATCCAGCACTGAACCCGGTCGGAAAAATGCGGAGCTGAAGGCCAGCGTTGAGAATCCGCCCGCGGTGGCCAGGATCAAGCTTGCTGGCGCCGGTGACGAGTCCGCGAGTGTACCGGCGCCTGTCAGTGACGACGCTGAAACACCGCGTTACCTCGTCCAGGTGGGTAGTTTCAGCACTGAAAAAAGAGCTAACGCATTGGCTCAACGACTGCGCGGTCAGGAACTGCCCGTGGTCATGGACGTGGTCAACCGGGCTGCGGGCCGGTTGCACCGTGTACGCGTGGGGCCTTACACCCGGCGTGAGGATGCCGACGCAGTGGTATCCGGCTTACGGGATGATCCCGATCCGGAATTGAGTGAGTTGGTTCCGCGGGTGCTCGACCTGCGCCCGGAAGACAGTGCCCCGGTTACGACGCCATCCGATCCCCTGGTGCGCTGGGTCGTGCAGGTGGGCAGCTTCAGTGATGCCGAACATGCGGATGCGCTGGTCAAGGACTTGCGCCTGGCGGGCCTGGCAGCCTTCTCGGAGCAGGTTACATCAGCGTCCGGTACTACTTACAAGGTTCGTGTCGGGCCAGAAATTAACCGCGACAGGGCCGTGGAACTGAAACGCCGGCTTAAGCAGGAACACGCACTCGATGGTTTCGTGACGACCAGCGAGTAGGAGAACGACATGCAGTACGCCGATTACGTCGTTTTTGGAATCATCATTATATCGATCCTGGTCGGTGCCCTTCGGGGGTTTATCAAGGAAGCGTTCTCGCTGGTGGTGTGGGCCGCGGCCTTCCTGGTCGCCTTCCTTTATTCCGGGGTTTTGGCCCAGCAACTGGAGAGCCACATCGAATTGCCGTCAGCACGCACTTCGCTGGCCTTCATCGGCCTGTTTCTGCTGGTTTTGCTCGTCGGTGGACTGGTGACCTTCCTGGTCGGGAAACTGGTTGAAAAGACCGGGCTCAGCGGCACAGACCGCCTGTTGGGTGGGGTGTTTGGCGGTGTCAGGGGCTTGGCCATCGTGCTGGCGATCATACTCGTGGCCGGCCTGACACCGGTGACCCAGGACCCATGGTGGAAGCAGTCGAAAACAATTCAGAGCCTGTTGCCATTGGCAGAATGGACGGCGCAGTTTTTACCCGATTATATCCAGGAACACCTGGAGCTGACCGGTGATGAAGAATCCGCTGTCAAGGTCGAGGTTTAGCGTGCATGTGATGCAGGCCTTAACGGGACCAAGGAACAGATAATGTGTGGAATTATTGGCATCGTTGGCAAGCAGGCGGTTACGCCGTTGATCTATGACGCATTGACCGTCCTGCAACACCGTGGCCAGGACGCGGCGGGTATCGCAACACTGGAAGGTCACCGCATCCACCTGTTCAAGGGAAACGGCCTGATCAGGGACGTGTTCCCCGACTCGGAACTGGAGAAATTGCTTGGCAAGACCGGTATCGGCCACGTGCGTTACCCCACCGCCGGTTCCGCTAACCAGGACGAAGCCCAGCCATTTTTTGTCAATTCGCCCTACGGCATCGTACTTGGGCACAATGGCAACCTGATCAACGCTGCCCGTTTGAAGAAGGAACTGTTCGACAGCGACCGCAGGCACCTGAACACCGAGTCGGATTCCGAGGTGTTGTTGAATGTGTTGGCCCACGAATTGCACCGCATGGGCCCTGCGGGCATGCGCCCCAAGGACGTATTCAAGGCGGTGGACGGCTTGCACCAGCGTTGTAAAGGGGCCTATTCCGTCATCGCAATGATCTCCGGCAAGGGTGTACTCGGATTCCGCGATCCGCACGGTATCCGGCCCGCGGTGCTGGGTTACCGCGATACGGAAAAGGGCAGGGAATACGCCATTGCTTCTGAGAACGTGGCCCTGGATGCGCTGGACTTCACCCTGATGCGTGACCTGAAACCGGGCGAAGCTGTTTTCATCACGCTGGATGGTGAACTTCATACGCATGAGAGCCCGCACGCGCAAGCCGCCTGTCCCTGTATTTTCGAGTACGTGTATTTTGCCCGGCCGGACTCCATGCTCGATGATATTTCCGTATACAAGGCCCGTCTGCGCATGGGCCAGGCGCTGGCGCGCAAGATCCTGCGCGACTGGCCGGACCACGACATAGACGTGGTCATCCCGATACCCGACACCAGTCGCACGTCGGCCCTGCCGCTGGCCTACGATCTTGAGGTCAAGTACCGCGAAGGTTTTATCAAAAACCGCTATATTGGTCGCACTTTCATCATGCCCGGCCAGGCGGAACGCAAGCGTTCGGTGCGGCAAAAGCTGAATGCCATCGACCTGGAATTCCGTGACAAGAACGTGCTGCTGGTGGACGACTCCATCGTGCGTGGTACCACCTCGAAACAGATAATCCAGATGGCCCGTGAGGCCGGCGCCCGCAAAGTGTATTTTGCCTCGGCATCGCCGCCGGTGCGTTACCCCAACATCTACGGCATCGATATGCCTGCACCCAGCGAACTGATTGCCAGCGGGCGCAACGAAAAGCAGATCGAACAAGTGCTGGGCGCAGATCGCCTGATCTACCAGCAACTCGATGACCTGGTGGAGGCGTGCCGTGAAGGCAATACCGGTATTACGCGTTTCGATACCTCGTGCTTCTCAGGCGAATACGTGACCGGGGTTGAGGAAGGTTATCTCGAGAAACTGGAGTCCCAGCGCTCCGACCTGGCCAAGCAGCGTTGCAACAACGGCGCGGGGATGCAGTTGACGGTCTGAATAGCGTCTTGCCTATGGCGGATGTTTCCTGCAGGCCGTATCATTCAGGACTGACGTTTTTGGCTGACAGGTCCTATTTCAATGACACGTATTTTTAATTTTTGCGCTGGCCCTGCTACCTTGCCCCTGCCTGTGCTGGAGCGAGCCCGCGATGAACTACTCGACTACCGTGGCACCGGTATGTCGGTGATGGAGATCTCCCACCGCAGTTCAACCTTTGACGAGATGGCCAACCAAACCGAGGCTTGTCTGCGGCGCCTGATGTCCATCCCGGACGATTACACCGTGCTGTTCCTGGCGGGTGGCGCCACCACCCAGTTTGCCCAGGTACCACTCAACCTGGCGGACCCGCAACGCCCCGGCGCCTATGTCGTCGATGGTAGCTGGAGTAAGAAGGCGCATGGTATCGCAGCGCGCCTGGGACTGGCGCACCTGGCCGCAAGTTCCGAGGATACGGGATTCCGTACTATTCCGGCTGAGCAGGAATGGAATCTGGATGGCGAGTTTGCCTACCTGCACTATGTGAGCAATGAGACCATTTCAGGCGTGCAATTTGCCCAGCCGCCTGAGTGCGGGCTGCCACTGGTTGCGGATATGTCCTCGGACATTCTTTCCAGGCCGGTGGAGGTTGAAAAATTCGGCGTCATTTACGCCGGCGCCCAGAAAAACGTCGGCCAGGCCGGCATCGCCCTGGTGGTGGTCAAAAAGGACCTGTTGCGGGATCTGCCAACGGAGATTCCGGACCTGCAATCGTGGAAGGTGCAGCACGAACAGGGTTCACGATTGAATACGCCGCCGACCTATGCCTGGTATATCGCCGGCCTGGTCTTTGACTGGATCGAGACCCAGGGTGGTGTCGAGCGCATGGCCGAGCTGAATCAGCACAAGGCACAGACGCTTTACAGTTTCCTCGACCAAAGCCAGTTTTATCGTAACGAAATACCGGCGGAGTTCCGGTCACATATGAACATTCCGTTCCAGATCGTGGACGAATCACTACACCCGCAGTTTATCGCCGAGGCTGAAGCTGCGGGGCTCAGCAGCCTGAAAGGGCATCGCTCGGTAGGTGGCATGCGTGCCAGTATTTACAACGCCATGCCAATCGACGGCATCCTGGCCTTGATTGACTTCATGCGTGATTTCGAGAGCAGGGCAGGCTGATGGCTAAAAAACATCGCGAAACAAATCCGCTGCAGGACAATGGCTTGGGTGAAGTACGCGAGAAAATCGACGCTCTCGATGCGCAGATACAATCCCTGATCAGCGAACGGGCACAATTGGCATCAGCCGTGGCTGCATCCAAGGGTAAACTGGATAACGCTGTGGATTACTACCGGCCAGAGCGTGAAGCACAGGTGTTGAAAGCCGTGCGTGACCGCAACGAGGGACCGATCTCCGACGATGAAATGTTACGTCTTTTCCGCGAGATCATGTCCGTGTGCCTGGCACAGCAGGAGCCACTCAAGGTTGCCTTCCTCGGGCCCGAGGGCACCTTCACACAACAAGCCGTACACCGCCATTTTGGACACTCGGTGCAAGCACTGGGCGTAACCGGAATTGATGACGTGTTTACCCAGGTGGAGTCCACCGAGGCGGATTTTGGCGTGGTGCCGGTGGAAAACTCCAACCAGGGTATAGTCAGCCATACGCTGGACCGGTTTGTCGATTCCGACCTGAAAATCTGTGGTGAAATCGAGATGGCTATCCACCACAACCTGTTGAGCCAGGCCAAGGGTCTGGCCGGTATCGAACGCATATACTCCCATCAACAGTCGTTGTCCCAGTGCCGCAACTGGATACGCCAGCATCTGCCGTCAGCGGAATGTATCGCGGTCAGCAGCAATGCCGAGGCAGCCCGGCGCGTGCGGCATTCACCTGACGCGGCAGCCATCTCCAGCCGCTCTGCAGCCGAGCTTTACGGCGTGCCGATCCTGTTTGCGCGGATCGAGGACCGGCCGGACAACGCCACGCGCTTCCTGGTCATCGGCCGCCAGCTGTTGCCGGCATCAGGCGATGACAAGACCACGATGATGTTGGCTGGTTACGAGGGCCCTGGTGCGCTGCACGCGTTGCTGACACCGCTGGCGAAACATTCATTGAACATGAGCCGGATCGAGTCACGCCCCAGCAGCGCCTCTCGCTGGTCCTACGTGTTTTTTATCGATGTCGACGGACATGCTGAAGCCGAACCACTTAAATCTGCACTCGAGGAGATGCAGGCCGTGTCCAGCCTGACACGCGTGCTGGGTTCCTACCCCAGGGCGGTCAGCAGTCGCCCGGCCGACAGCGATAACGATGGGTGAAGTTCTGCGTGCCCATGCCGAATCGATGATTACCGGGGGCGGGCAGCCATGCTACTGACCAGTGAACCGGCGAGAAAAGGTTTGCGGGGGGTATTGAATCCACCGGGTGACAAGTCCATCAGCCACCGTGCCCTAATATTTGCCTGCCTGGCCAAAGGGCGGTCACGAATCACGGGTTTACTCGAATCAGAAGACACACTGGCTACGCTGGGCGCATGTGAGCAACTCGGCGCGGTTATTGAGCGTATCGGAAGTGAAATCCTGGTAAGCGGAACGGGTGGCAAGCTGTCGCCACCGCTGGGTGGTGTGCTCGAAATGGGTAACTCCGGCACCGCGATGCGATTACTGGCAGGTGTGCTGGCCGGCCAGGGTTTTGACTGTACGCTCAGTGGCGATGTGTCATTGAACCAGCGCCCGATGCGCAGGATCGTCGTGCCGCTGGAGTTGATGGGCGCCGACATAAGCACCACCGCGCAGGGCACGGCTCCCATACGTATTCATGCCAGTGGCAGCTTGAACGGCATCGATTATGTTTCACCGGTGGCGAGCGCGCAGATCAAATCCTGCGTCTTGCTGGCGGGGCTGTTTGCCAGTGGCACAACCCGTCTCAGCGAGCCCCGCCTGAGCAGGGACCACACCGAGCGTATGCTGCCAATGTTTGGTGTTGAATTACCGGCGCCGTGCACGGTAAATGGTGGCGCTCGCCTGCGCGCAACCCGGTTCGTGGTTCCGGGTGATATTTCTTCGGCCGTATTTTCACTGGCTGCGGCAGCCATGGTGCCGGGCTCAAGCGTGCGCGTGCGCGGTGTTGGTCTGAACCCGACACGCACAGGCTTTTTACGTTGCCTGGAAGCCATGGGGGCGGACCTGGCGATCGAGAATCAAACAGGATCGGCGACGGAGCCGGTGGGCGACGTTCGCCTTAATTACAGGGCAGGGCTCAAGGGCATCGACGTGCCGGAAGCACTGGTTCCGGACATGATCGACGAGATGCCTTTGCTGATGGCACTGGCCGCCAGGGTAGATGGCGTCACGCGGATCCGGGGGGCGGCAGAATTGAGGGTCAAGGAGAGTGACCGCCTGGCGGTGATGGCCGCGGGATTGCATGAACTTGGAGTTGAGGTCGAAGAATATCCCGACGGCATCGATATCCGGGGCGGTGCGGTCAACGGTGGCCGGGTGGCGAGCGCAGGGGATCACCGCTGTGCGATGTCGTTTGCGGTTTTGGGTCTTCGCGCGGCCGGCCCGGTCGAAATCGAGGCCGCGGAATACATTGCTACTTCATACCCGGGTTTCAGCGCGGATATGGAACAACTCGGCGCCCGTATGCAGGTGGGAGAACGAGATGAATAGGACAGCCGTCGTGCCGGTCATTGCCGTAGACGGACCCGGTGGTTCGGGCAAGGGTACGATAACCACCCGCCTGGCGGCCCATCTCGGCTGGCATTTCCTCGATAGCGGCGCCCTGTACCGACTGACTGCGCTGGCGGCGTTGAAAAGCCAGGTTTCACTGGATGACGAGGCTGCGCTGGGAGAATTGGCGGCCGGATTGGATATCCGATTCGAGCTTGATGGTGAAAACGTTCGGGCGTTGTTGGACCAGCAGGATGTCAGTGACGCCATACGTTTGGAGGATGCCGGTGCAAGCGCCTCGAAGATCGCCGCGTTACCGGCTGTCAGGGCGGCCCTCAAGGGGCGTCAAAGACGCTTTCGGCAAATGCCAGGCCTGGTTGCTGACGGCCGTGATATGGGCACGGTAATTTTTCCGGACGCACAACTGAAGATTTTTTTGACAGCGAGTGCGGAAATTCGAGCTGAGCGGCGATATAAGCAGTTGAAAGACAAAGGAGAAAGTGTTAACCTCACGCGCCTTTTCAGAGAGATCAAAGCCCGCGATTTGCGCGACCAGTCGCGCAGTATCGCACCGCTTAGGCCAGCTGAGGATGCAGTGATCATAGATTCGAGCCACATGAGCATTGAAGAGGTGTTCAGTAAGGTCGTGTCATTGATTTGATATTTATTGTTCAACTGTCTGAAAAGATAGTGAAATATTGGAGCTGTCCGTGAAGGGCGGCATAATTTTTAACCGGCGCATAACGTGCCAATCAACCAGGTGGGTATCCGGTGAGTTTGCGGGATGCCTGTGGGATTAAACTAATGACTGAGAGTTTCGCTGAACTATTTGAAGAGAGCCTTGCTAAACAGAGTTTGAAGCCAGGTACTATCGTTTCCGGTACGGTAGTTGAAATCAGGGACGACGCCGTTGTCGTCAACGCCGGTCTGAAATCAGAGGGCATCGTGCCCATATACCAGTTCCGCTCGCTGAGTGGCGAACTGGAAGTAGAAGTTGGAGATGTTGTCGAAGTTGCACTGGAGTCCGTCGAAGACGGTTATGGCGAAACCCGCCTGTCACGTGAAAAAGCCAAGCGCGCCATGGTTTGGGACAAGCTTGAAAGTGCGTTTGAAAGCGAAGAAACCGTGGAAGGCCAGATCAGCGGAAAAGTCAAAGGTGGCTTCACGGTCGATATCAATGACATTCGCGCGTTCCTGCCAGGTTCCCTGGTAGACGTGCGCCCGGTCCGGGACCCTGGATATCTGGAGGGCAAGGACCTGGAATTCAAAATCATCAAGCTGGACCGTAAACGTAATAACGTGGTCGTGTCCCGTCGAGCGGTCGTCGAGCTCGAGTTCAGCGCTGAACGAGAGCAACTGCTCGAAGACCTGGAAGAGGGCGTCATCGTCAAGGGCGTGGTCAAGAACCTCACCGATTACGGTGCCTTCATTGACCTCGGTGGTATCGACGGCCTGTTGCACATTACCGACATGGCCTGGAAGCGTGTACGCCACCCGAGCGAAGTCGTCAACGTGGGCGACGAACTCGAAGTGCGTGTATTGCGTTTCGACCGTGAGCGCAACCGTGTTTCACTGGGTCTGAAGCAACTCGGTGATGATCCCTGGAGTGACCTGTCTCGCCGTTACCCCGTGGGTGCGCGGTTGTTCGGCCATGTCTCGAACATTACGGATTACGGCTGTTTCGTCGAGATCGAAGACGGTGTCGAAGGCCTGGTCCACGTTTCCGAAATGGACTGGACCAACAAGAACGTCAACCCGGCCAAGGTCGTGCAGACCGGTGACGAGACCGAGGTCATGGTGCTGGAAATTGACGAGGAACGCCGCCGGATTTCGCTCGGTATGAAGCAGTGCCAATCAAACCCGTGGGAGACATTTGCCGCCACGCATAACAAGGGTGACCGTGTCACCGGTGCCATCAAGTCGATTACAGACTTCGGTATCTTTATTGGCCTCGATGGCGGTATCGACGGCCTGGTCCACCTGTCGGACATCTCCTGGCTGGCGTCGGGTGAAGAGTCCGTGCGCAACTTCAGCAAGGGTGAAGAAGTCGAAGCCGTGGTGCTGGCGGTTGATCCCGAGCGTGAGCGTATCTCGCTGGGTCTGAAGCAGCTTGACCAGGACCCGTTTGCAACCTTCATGGCCGAGCATCCGCGTGGAAGCCAGGTCAAGGGGACGGTCAAGGAAGTAGACGCCCGTGGTGCGGTCGTTGAACTGGCCGACGGCGTGGAAGGCTACCTGCGCGCTTCCGATATCAAGAAGGAACGTGTCGAAGACGCGAGCAAGGAACTCAGTGTTGGTGATACGATCGAGGCCAAGTTTATCAGCCTGGATCGCAAGAACCGCAGCCTGACTTTGTCCGTTCGTGCACTCGAAGACGATGAACTCGCTGATGCGCTCGAAGAGTACCACTCCCAGAATGCTTCCAGCGGTACCACTTCATTGGGTGAATTGCTCAAAGAGCAGCTCGACCAGGATAGTTGATTCAGGAAACGGGCAACCCAGGCGGGGTTGCCCGTTTTTATGACGGCTAAGGATATATAAAAACAGGAATGTGAGAAGCCAATGACTAAATCAGAACTGATTGACCGTCTTGCAGACGAACAGAAACACCTGGCCCATCTGGATGTTGAACTCGGTGTCAAATCCATCCTCGAGCAAATGAGCGCATCGCTGTCCAACGGCGAGCGTATCGAGATCAGGGGCTTTGGCAGTTTTTCCCTGCACTACCGCGCGCCACGAATGGGCCGTAACCCGAAGACAGGGGAAGCGGTCGCGTTGCCGGGTAAGCACGTACCACACTTCAAGCCTGGCAAAGCGCTGCGTGAACGGGTAAACAATATCTCCTGACAAAGACACAGGTCGGAGTTGAGGTGAAAAAAACTGGTTTCTACCTGGTTGCCATCGCAACAGTCATCATCGGACTGCTGGTTGGTACACTCAACTCCGTACCCGTACAACTGGACCTGCTCTGGATCCAGTTCGAACTTCCCCTGGGCCTGGCCGTACTGCTGGGTTTTGCCGCTGGGTTGCTCATCGGCCTGTTGATGCTGTACCTGGGCCGCGTTGTGCCACTCCAGGTCAAATTGCGCAAGGCCCGTGCAAGATTGGCCAGGTCGGATAGCCAGGATCTAAACCCGCAAGATGATTGAAATCCTGTCGCTTGCGCTAATCCCGGCGGCAGCCTGGACAGGCTGGATTTTGGCGAGAAGCAGGATCGGCCACCGGGAACGCAAGCGTAACCGCACTTTCAGTGAACGTTATTTCGAGGGCCTCAACTACCTGCTGGATGAACAGCCCGACAAGGCGATCGCCGTATTCATCGAAATGGCGGAAGTGACTGCCGATAACGTAGAAACCCATTTGGCCCTGGGCAATTTATTTCGGCGCCGCGGCGAAGTCGAACGCGCTATCCGGGTCCACCAGAACATCATTGCCAAGCCGGGCCTTGAGGAGGGTCAGAAAACCCGCGCCTTGTTGGAACTGGGTGAGGACTACATGCGCGCGGGCCTGTTTGACCGCGCAGAAAGCCTATTTGTCGAATTGACGGAGCGTGAAGCACATGCACCATCCGCGATTCGGCACTTGCTTGACATCTACCAGCAAGAAAAGGATTGGGAAAAGGCCTTGCAGCAAGCGCAGAAACTCGAGCTGGTGACCGACGAGAAAATGGGATTGGTGATGGCCCACTTCTGCTGTGAAATGGCCGAGATTGACCTGCAGGCTGACAAGCCTTCGGCCGCGCGTAAGCACTTGCGGCAGGCACGGCGGTACTACCCGGAAAGTATCCGTGCACGCTTCACCCTGGCGCAGATCGCCACCCGGCAGGGAATGTACAGCGAGGCGTTGGATGTTTACGAAGAAATCGTGGTCATGGATATGGAGTATATCCACGAATTGTTGCCAGATTACCTGGCGTGCGCAAAACAGGCCGGTGAGTTCCCGCGCGCACTGAACCGTATGTCTAAATGGACAGAGGTGTACGACGGTGTCAGCCTGTTGCTGGCGCAGACCGCCGTGATCCGCGATGAGCAGGGGCTCGCGGCAGCTACACATTACCTGGCGGACGCGCTGACGCGACGACCGTCGGTCAAGGGCCTGGATCATCTGATCGAACTAAAGCTCGAGGGCGGGCCGGAAACGGAATCCGGTGATGAGATTCTGCGTGCGGTAGCTCAGAAGCTGCTGGTCAGGCAACCCTCCTATCGCTGTACGAATTGCGGCTATGCCGGTCACAGCAAGCACTGGCAGTGCCCCAGCTGTAAACACTGGAGTACAACACGGATCATCCGTGGAGTACTGGGCGAGTGAGCCATGGTGGCCTCTAATCCGGACTGGTTCTTTGGCTACGCCTGGCTGACGGTCGGATTATTTTCCGGAATTGTCAGTCTGCTCGCCAGTTTCTGGGTCACAATGCTGGCCAGGAAATCCGGCATGATTGTCCAGCCGGGTGAAAGACAGAGTCATACTATAGCCACGCCAACCGGTGGCGGGCTCGGAATATTGTTGAGCTTACTGTTAACCACCCTTTGCCTTCAGCCGCTGGTTCCACTGCCCGGGTTCTGGTGGCAGGGTATGTTACCCGGTATCGTATTGTTGGCCATCGTCGGTTGGCGTGACGACCGGCAGACAGTTTCGTCGTTTCTGCGCCTGCTCATTCAGCTTGCAGTCAGTCTTTGGTTGCTAGGCTTCACCACGTTGCAGTTTCTATCGGTTGAAATAGGTTGGTTGGTCGCCGGTGTAGTTGCCATGGTCTGGTACATGAACATGTACAACTTTATGGATGGCAGCGATGGCATGGCGGCATTCCAGGGAATCTTTGCAGGAGTGATGATGGCAGTGCTGTTCCACAATGACGAACGCAACGCGATGGCCCTGCTGGCACTAGCCGTAGCCGCCGCTTGCATGGGTTTCCTGCCACTTAACCTGCCTACTGCCCGGGTCTTCATGGGTGACGTCAGCAGCGTACCACTTGGTTTCATTTTTGCGGCTTTATCGGTCTATGCGGTCAAGGCCGGAACCTTTGGTCTGCCGGTGGCGATCCTGATCATGGCCTTGTTCATAATCGATGCCACAATGACCCTGCTGGCGAGAGTAATCCGCCGGGAGCAGTGGTATACTGCGCACGCCCAACACGTTTATCAGCGATTAATTGTCCACGGATGGTCGCATCGCCGGGTGTTGGTGGTATACCAGGCTATAAATGTGGCCGTGGTACTGCCAGCAATCGTGTTGATACAAAAATATCCGCAAAATGCCATGCTGAAGTCAGGTTCAACAATATTGCTGCTCGGAATGTGCTGGTATTTTGCAAACCGGAGACTTGGCATGCTCGATAAGGTGCAGAAGAAATGAAAAGGATTATCGAGTTGGTGCGCCACCCACGCGCAGCAGTGATTATTCATGATCTCTGCATGGTTTTGGTTGCATGGTTCGCGGCGGTCTGGCTGATACAGAGCACATCCAGCAACGAATTGTCAGCCATGAGCGGCTTGCTCATTGTCCTGTTCTTGCAAGGCAGCGTGTTCTGGGCGACCGGCCTTTACAAGGGCTTGTGGCGCTTCGCCAGTTTCCAGGACATGTGGAACATCGCAAGGGCCTGTACCTACGGCACGATAGCGATCATGGCAGTGCTGACCGTTATCCAGGGTCCGGCCATCGTCAAGTGGGCACCGACGGTGTTGTCTTACCCGATCCTGTTGTTCGTGCTGCTGGGCCTGCCACGGATGTGTTACCGCTTTTTCAAGGATTCACGCATGTCCTTCTCGGTACAGGGCAAGGGTCTGAAACGTGTCCTGATCCTTGGCGCGGGGCGTTCCGGAGCCATGCTTGAGCGGGAATTGCGCCGACGTGGCGGCTTCGACGTAGTGGGTTTCCTGGACGACGACAAGCGCCTGCGTGGCGCGCAGGTACACGGAGTCCCGGTGCTTGGAACCATTGACTGGTTGCCACGGGCAGGGGCCAACTACCAGGTCGATTTGGCCATTATCGCGATGCCCTCGGCCACGAACCAGCAGATGCAGCGTATCGTGGGTATCTGTGAGCTCAGCGAAATTGAATTCCGTACCCTGCCGACGTTACAGGACCTGGGTTCCCAGGCGACCAGCATCGGCGACCTGAAACGCGTAGTCATCGACGACCTGCTCGGTCGCGACCCGGTATCCCTGGAGTGGGAGTCCATCCGCGAAGGACTGGTCGGTAAACGCGTCATGATTACCGGTGGCGGCGGTTCGATCGGTTCCGAGCTGTGCCGCCAGATAGCGCGTCTGAATCCGGTCGAACTGATCGTCGTCGATCACAGCGAGTATTCACTTTACCGGATCGACCACGAGTTACGCAGCGAACACCACGACCTGGTATTTCATTCCGTGCTGGGAGATATATGCGACCCGGCAACGGTCGAAAAGGTAATCGGTGACTTCAAGCCGGACGTGGTTTTCCACGCCGCTGCATACAAGCACCTGCCGATCCTGCAGACCCAGATCCGCGAAGCCTTCCGCAACAACGTTTTTGGCACCGTGCGTGTCGCCGAGGCCGCCGAACGTCACGGCGTGGGCACCTTTGTGCTGATCTCTACTGACAAGGCGGTCAACCCGGCCAATATCATGGGTGCGACCAAGCGCGTTGCAGAAATGTATTGCCAGAACATGAACGCTCGCTCGCACACGCGCTTTATCACGGTGCGTTTTGGCAACGTTTTGAATTCCAATGGCAGCGTGGTGCCGTTGTTCCAGGAACAAATCGCAAAGGGTGGTCCGGTGACCGTGACACACCCCGAAATATCGCGCTATTTCATGACCATTTCCGAGGCCAGCCAGCTTATCATGCAGGCCGCCGTCATGGGTAGCGGTGGTGAAATTTATGTCCTGGACATGGGCGAACCGGTCAATATTACTTATCTCGCGGAGCACCTCATACGCCTGGCGGGCAAGGAACCAGGACGCGATATTGAGGTTATCTATACCGGCTTGCGCCCGGGTGAAAAACTGTTCGAACAGTTGTTTCACGAGTTGGAACCGTACGAGCAGACCACGCATGAGAAGATCTTGCTGGCGCATCCGCGTGCGGCCGACTGGGATGAACTACGTGCAGAATTGCGTGGTTCAGAGCTTGCCGTGAGACGCTATGACACGGAAAAGCTGCAAAAGGCCCTGATGCGCCTGGTACCCGAGTTGTCCAAGTCAGGTTTCAACACGGAGCCGGCAAAGGTCGTACCGATACATCGCGGCAAGTAGCAGTCCAGCTGTATAGATGAACTGCGCCAGGGTTTCTCCATTTGATGTCTGAATTTCCATCCGTTCGAAAGGCGGTTTTCCCGGTCGCAGACCTGGGTACACGCGAGCACGCAGAGCTACGCGCTGACCTGGTATCCCATTTCAAGAAAGCCACGAGGCGCTGAGTCATGCCGGTACGTGAGCAATTCAATTGGTCTCAGGGTAAGGTCGTTTGTCTCGACTATCATTCAAAGGTACTGGAAGGCAATCCATGGTCGGACCCGGTGCAACGGGAGTTCAATGTTTACCTGCCAGCCGGCTATTCGGATTCGGCTCCCGCTTATCCGGCACTTTGGGATTTTGCCGCGTTCACCAACGCCGGTCCCGGCCATTTGAACTGGAGGGGGCAGGGTGAAAATCTGCCGCAGCGCCTCGACCGGCTGATCGGCAGCGGCGAAATGCCACCGGTCATCGTACCGATGCCGGATTGCTATACCTCGCTCGGTGGTAACCAGTACATCAATTCGAAGGCGGTTGGCCAGTACGCAGACTACGTGGTGGAAGAACTGGTGCCATTTCTGGGTGAACAGTTCAATGTCCGCAGCGACCGGTCCGGGCGTGGGGTATTTGGTAAGTCATCGGGCGGCTATGGCGCCCTGGTGCACGCCATGTATTACCCGGAAACCTGGGGTGGAGTCGCGTCGCATGCCGGTGATATCGGTTTTGACTGGGTTTACCGGCCGGAATTTCCACGCGCTGCAGCGGCTTTGTCTGCCCTGGATGGCGACTCTAACCGTTTCCTGAAGAACTTCTGGAACAAGAATTCGCCTGGCGGGCTGGACTACTCTGTGTTGATGACCCTGGCCATGGCAGCGAGCTATGATCCGGGCAGCGACCCGCAATCACCGATCCAGTTGCCGTTTGACCTGCACACCCTGACTCTCGATCCGCAGCGCTGGGAACGCTGGTTGCAGCACGACCCATTGAATCTGCTTGAGTCCCACGCACAACAACTCGCATCACTCCGCTTGCTCTATATTGATGTCGGCAGCCGTGACCAGTACAACATCCAGTATGGTACCCGCGCATTTGTCGGGCGCCTTGAAAAGCTGGGCATCAAGCACCACTTTGAAGAATTCGATGGCACCCATTCCGGAATGGACTGGCGGCTGGATATTTCGCTGCCGATGCTGGCCAAGGCATTGTGCACAGACAATGGGGTGGACAGCCCTAAAATATGACTGGATGACTGATGATTGAGATTACCAAGAGCGCCGAGCAGTACTTTGCAAGACTAGTCGCACAGCAAGAGATGGACGATATCGGCCTGTTCCTGTCGGTTCTCAATCCCGGCACACCGATGGCGGCCTGTGACCTGAAATTTCACGTTGCGGGCCAGTCCGGCGAAAAAGAACTCGAGTTCGATTACAACGGTTTCAAGCTGTATGTGCCCGCCAGCAACGAAGAGTGGCTGGAGGAAGCAAAAATCGACTTCGAGGATTCCTCCACGGGTGGCCAGTTGACTATCAACGCACCTGGCATCAAGGGTACCCGCCCGGATGATTCAGCGGACCTGGAAGAGAAAGTAGCCTGGGTGCTGGAAGCGGAAATCAACCCGGGACTGGCCTCGCACGGTGGCATGGTGCGGCTGGAACAGATCACCGACAAGAACGAGGTGGTATTGCGCTTTGGCGGCGGCTGTCACGGCTGCGGCATGGTCAACGTGACCTTGCAGGACGGTATCGAGAAAACCCTCAAGGAGTATTTCCCCGAGATTACGGCCGTGGTCGACGCGACCGATCACGCCACGGGTGATAACCCCTACTATAAGTAGGCCTTCGAATGCGGGGCCGTTCCTGCGCCCGCTTCATACCGTTTATCCTGAAAATAAACGGTGTCTCGCCCCAATCCCAAACGGCGACACAGGTATATCCACCTGAGACACGCCGTGGATACATCCCTGTAGGCTCTTCCACAACATCCCTGTTGTGTAAGGTCTCAGGTTGGAACACCTGTATCCCCGTTAGCAGACCTTCATTTTTAATTCCTCGTAAAAATGCTGGACTGGACACTCACCTGGCAGAATTAGATATAGGCTACCTGTCTTTGATCTCGGTCAGACCTTGCTGGCTCGCATACCAGGCCGTGATGTCCTCGATATCCTGGT
>JAPHTE010000380.1 GCA_026196445.1 Lysobacterales bacterium | reverse complement strand
TCTGCAGAATTAACCCTGACACCATGACCTGGTGCCCTGCTTCACCCCATGGTTTCCCGTATGATGGATTCCGCACGTTTCGAAAAGCAAAGCAAATCATCATTGGCGCGGCAGATTGCAATGTAATCCAGGTAAAACCGTGAAGGGTGCTGGTCGAGCATCGCCCTGATTTTTTCACCGCCATACTTTTCTTCTAGTTTTTTGGCCATGTAATAACCAACAAAGTACATGGGGCCATCATCGTAGAAGCCCGCGGCGTAAATAGCGTCTGCATCAGCGTCGGGATCATTGAAGAGCTGATAGAGATAGGCTTCAAACGTTATGAAGTGCCTGCGGATGACTTTCATGTTTTTGTTCAAGCTATCCTTGAAGAACATTACCGTAGGCCCTTCGCCTTCAAATTCAGCAGGGTCTGCGACATAGGTTGCGCCGCCTTCCAGGTAACCGTTGAACAGGTGTGCCAGGGCGTTACCCCGCGTAAGGTTTTTGTCTCGGATTGCCTCCAGTTCCGCCACTTGGAGCGGGCTGCGCGCAGCTTGCACGATATGAAAGAGCTCATGGATTAGGATCAGTTGAAGGCCGGCCGGGTCATCCCCGATATTGTGCGCGGCAATATAGAAATCGGTTTCTCCTTCAAAGGTAAAGCCAGTAGCGTAACCACCGGCCAGGACCCGGATGGTCATCTGCTCCCGGTAATCATCCGGGAGATAGGGAGACATATACTCACAGACCCCTTTGAGCAATTTATCATGGTCGCGCTCAAACAAGGCCAGCAACGCCTCGGCATCCTCCGACTTTTCCTTGAGACGGTTGAGACCGAAACTGTCTTTTGCCAGCGTTTCGCCTGCCTGCAACACTGACAGGGCCCGACCCAGATCCCCGACAGACACATTGCGGCCAAACTCATGGGTTTTGCGGACCAGCGCCACATTACCTGGCAGTTTCAGTGCGCTCGCGATGGCTTGTGATCCACCGTGGCCGGCAATGATATTCAGGATGGTGCGTGCACTACTTGTGTCCAACAAAAGGTCCACGCCTTTGCAAGCCGTGTCGGTCCTGCCAACGATTGGATTAGCAAAAGTTATCAGGATGGCGGCAAGCCATTTAATAACGGTGGTCATATATTGTCCCCTGGCAGAGGTGATTAGTGGTACTTGTACCCAAGAAGAATAGTTGGGCGGGGCGGAAAGTACCAGAGCTGCTTCCCGCCATGCGTTGACTTATTTCAAGTGTCATCCCGGAAAGACGTAACGCAACCTCTTAGCTTCACATTAGTATTGGCGGCAATTCCCAATTCATTAAGCAATTGTCAGTTGCGAACGGCTGTTGGCCGTGTGCGGTTACTCAATCAGGCGAAATTTGAACCGTTTCAGTAACTGCTTCACGGTCGAAAGCAGTCTTTCATTGGGCGTAAACATTAACCAGGCGAAAGACTGCATCCGGCCAGGAGCCGCCAAACCCCGTAAGCCAAGACGCGACCAGTAATCTGTTCTAAACAACGGGAACTTGACATCAGGACCCGATTGGAGAAGCGGACATTCCAAGTCTATTCTGGCATTGTACTCTGACTCCATTTACCCTGAACCAGGCCGGATTGATCGGGTCAGAGAATCTATCTACGAATTCAGAGAGGTTTTGAGGTGTGACATGGTGACAGTGCGTAATACTCTTTTAATATTCTTGCTTTCGTTCTCATTTGCCACTGCTGTAGCAGGTGATGAACCACCACGGTTGTCCCACGACGGCTTGGTGCTTGTCGAAGACAGTAAAGTCGACCAGGCGTACGTACAGCCCGGGGCTGACTTGGGTGTTTACGACAAAGTTATGCTGGCCAAACCACATATCGCGTTCAAGAAGAAATGGCAACGTGATCAGAACCGTACCCGGTTCGGCGAATGGCGTGTGACCGATGAGGATATGGAGAGAATCGTCAGCCGGACAAAGGACCTCTTCGGGGCCGTGTTTTTTGAGGTCCTTGAAGAGCACAACTACCCAGTCGTTTCAACCGCTGGGGCAGATGTGTTGCTGGTAAGGCCTGCAATCATCGACTTGGACGTGACTGCGCCCAACGTCAGTGCAGTCCCTCTCTCTGAAACATACGCAGCCAGGGGCGCCGACGCGACGCTTTTTATGGAGTTGTACGACTCGGTAACCGGACAAATCCTGATCCGTGCAATAGACAAGAAAAAAGGAAAGCGCAAAGACCTGGCATGGTCGATCATGCGCAATGAAACCGGCAATCGGGCAGATGCCGAGAAAGCGTTCAGATTCTGGGCGGAGTTGCTGGTTGAAGCGCTGGACAATGCCAGGAAGGGCAATTCAAAGGAGCAGGCAGGAAACGGTTAGCCCTGACCTGCACTGCACCCGGCCAAAGACAGTAATTGGGTATGGTGAGAACGAACCGCTGTCGAAATCAACTAATCCACGATAACTCTTGATATCTGCGTATAAGAATTAGCCACTCAGGCCAGGCCAAAGCTTGAACAGCGCCGGGTGCGACGTGGTCGGCCTACAAAAGGCTGACCTTCGGCCCCCATGACGTGACCAAGCATAGGTAGCAGCGCTTGGAAATGTTTGAAACCCGACTCAGTGAGCAGCTATGGCCGGCCGGGAATGGAATCAGGTTCAGGCATTAACGCACCCCACGTCCGTGACTACCGGGCTTATCCGGTTCGGTGGAAACAGGCTTCCCGTTTGGATTTCAATATGGACTTGGTGATGAAAGCCAAAGCACCTAAACTAGGGCCTGTTATTACGATCTGGATCAAGCCTGTTGTGAAGCGCACCCTGCCCCTGTTGTTCCTTTTATTCTGTTCCGCCGCGTGGGCAGAATCCGGGGGCTACCGCGTGGAAGTCATTGTATTTCGCAACCTGGCGGTTACCGCCGAGGCGGCCGAGGTCGAAAAGCTGCGCAGCTTTTCCATATATCCCGCGCTCGAAGTACCCGTTCTGCCGCCTCCAAACCTCGTGATGGCCACTGAAATGACTGACACCGTCACCCAACAACCAGGGGACGCTGGCGAAACGGCGCAACCGGGGGAAGTAAGTGCAGAACCAAGGCGGTTTGACCTGCCTGACGACCTGCGCGTGATCAGGGAAAAAAGCCCGGCCGTGGATGACGCATGGCGCCGGCTTCGAGGCAGCGCCGACTACCGGCCACTGCTGTTTGCTGCATGGGAGCAAAACCGCACCGATTATTACCCGCCCATGCGGATCCATGACCAGCAAATTCTCGAATCACGGCTACGCCCACCAACGCAGTTCATGCTGGCAGACCTGACGGCACCCGATCCGTTGGCAGCCTATCGCAGTGCTTTTTATCAACTCGACGGTAGCCTGCAACTCCGGC